>NZ_JRPQ01000268.1 GCF_000762405.1 Hoylesella timonensis S9-PR14
GATGATTCTATTTCTTTGCATGATAGGTATTCTTTTATGTTTAATGCCAGCTTCTGCCNCCGATGATNCCGCCACCGCCTAAGGGGGCATGTTGNAATGAGCGATGTTGCTCCAGACATTCAAATGCTTGGATGGAGTTACCAAGCCAACGCCCCAAAGCATCGTTGGCAATATCCTTGATGCTTNTTGCCATGAATATTTCTTTTTTCCAAAANCCCATCCGGACAGTCATATATGCCCATAACTCCGTGTAGGAACGTCTGATGCTGNCGTCTATCTCGTCAATGGAATTGTTGATATCACCCAAAATGGTCATTAAATCCGAAGTGGTACAATTTCTTACACCAGTCATAATTTCGGCTAATTCAGAGTAGGACTTCCATAGCTGTGAAGCTCCATGATAAACACCCTCGACGGCTCGTTGACTGGCTTTGATGATTATGGTGTCGCTTGTCCAGATGGCTCCATGTTGGAGGATTTCCTTGTTGTAGGTATTCAATAGATCATAATAGGCTTCGAGATTACTCTTGCAACTNTTAAAACTGTTANAAGCATGGAAGCCAGTGGCGGTTGAGNTCAAAATGAGGTTGATAATATTGAAACACTTTCTATATTTGTCCAACTTCTTGTTGACCGCAGCGTAATCTTCCATAGAGTGCATACTCTTTTCATGATAANTAATCACGCCTTCCTCGGCAAGGGTACGCAATTCCAACATAGCCCTGACGGTCTTGTGGTTATGGATCATTGCTTCCAACGAGACGGGGTCGGTCGGGAAATCCAATGCCTTGGCTTCACTCGGAATAAATAGAAGACAAAGGCTCATCACCAATATGTATACCAATTTATTCATGTTCTCTATATTTATGCTATGTCTTAATTTTCGCCTGTTGTGGTGTTGTTTTGTAAAGAGGTACTTGCGGAAGTCTTCTTGGCTTTGTCACTTGCATCGTTCCACCGTTGCAGCGCATACTCGGCAATAGTTCCTCGTGACTTTCTTGTAATGGGGTTGAAGATGTGATTGGTCAAGAAATCCTTGATGGTCTGACGATCATTCATGACTTTTTCCAAAAGAACCAGCTGGGAATAGATTAANCTAAGTTGGTATTCCACGTTTCTGGCCACATCTAAACGATCGCTGGCCCAAAGCAANTGAATGGCATCTGGGTCTTCTTCNTTTGCCAAGTTCTTGGCATAGTTGTATCTTACCGAAATAGAACAGTCAGGCATGTCTTCCATCAATTGCTTTTGACGCTCGTTGACCTTTGCTGCACGCTCTTTCTCCGATAGNTTCACGTCAAGTTTCATAGTCTCTATGATATTCTCTGAAGAAAAAGAAGCAGAGAGCTTGTAGTCGACGCTCAATATGGCACGGTGAATCCTTATAAGATTCCATCCAAACCAAGGTATAAGATAACTTGGAGGTTGAGATAACGTGAGAGTGGCGGTGTAAGTTACCTCACTCTTTACCTGTGCACAATAAGCATGACGNACGAAAATATATTTATTGTCACCATTGGTCCACTCTCCGTCATCCTGCCAGGATAGCTTGTAAAGCCCTTCTAATTCTCTCATGTTTGCAGGAATACGATAAGGATCTCCATTGTCCTCAGTAAGATCTTTATAATATTCTGATATGGCAGTNTTTATCTTACCAAGATAAGACTGTATCTGCGAAAGCTGACGTTTTGAAGCTGCCTGATTTTTACTAATGGTTTCATAANGTGAACGTAGCTCGGAAACCTTGTTCTCATCATGTGCCATTTTGGCTTGTTTTATCTGCTCTATCAAGGCTCTCATCTCCCTATCCATGGAACGGATTTGCTCATTAATATTCTTNATATCGGCTTGATATTCTAACTTCTTTTTTTGCAGCATCTTGATATCATCGTTGCCAGACTTAGGAGAGGCTACCATGGCAAAATTCTTTGACTTGGGATCTTCCAGATGCTTTCCCTGATTACCGTTCTCCTTCCAGTTGAAGGACCCTTCTGCAAGGGTAGAGCCGTCGGCACAGCTGGCGGAGAACACAGCGGAATTNCAACCTTTCATCTTGTTCTCATCTGCCATTGTGTAGTATTTAGGAGCATCGTAGCCTAACTTGTAAACAACTTGCTGAGAGGGTTCTTTGTCACTCTCTAAGCTGTTGTAGTATTTGAGCTGATTATCCATTCTTTTCTTGAAAGTATTCTCATCCATAGACTCGGAGTCAAACACTTCTGAATAGACTTCCTGCTTGGAACTCCAAGACTCCCTGACNGTCATGTTCACAGTCCAGTGCATGCCACGCCAATGCGCTGAAGATTTCCACATGTTGCCATCTTTGTCTCTAATTATAATCCGCAAAACGAAACGTTCCGAAAAAACAAAACGAAGCGATGTGTTTCGTAAAACGAAATGTTCTTTTTTCGACTTCCCCACACATAACTTAAAAACGCCTCAGAAGACTCTGGGGCGTTTTAAGTTTCTTAATCATAAAAATCTCACACATTTAAGTCGAACTTCACGTTCTCATCACCATCAAGCAGTAGCCTTGTTCGCTCTAAATTGTTCTCGTATATGTGTACATTTCCGAGATTCAGTGTGATGTTCTTCAATGGTAGGTCTATCTGGCGTGCCATGAGATAGAGGTGGTATATATCTGCTGGCAGTCCAAGGTTCGCATCACTGCTTCGCTGGTAGGCTGACAATATCAGCTCACCTTTGTCAATTTGAAATTGTACAAGGCTGAGGCATGGTGCCTGGTTGCTCTCCGCACCTGTTTCACCAAGGAACAATACATAATTCTTGCTGTTCCGCTTCTCACGGTTTATCCTCGCTAACAATGGCGGCAGCTTCTCAAAGTAGGTGGGATAACTATTGACGAGCACGGAGCCACAATAGTCCCACCAGTTTATGCCTACCTCGCGGTATTTCTCCACTTGCCGCTCACCCTGCATAAAGAGTTGGAGTTCGTTCTTCAGTTTCTTTCTGGCTATGCCGTGGCTCTCGAATATATCGAGCAAGTCAGCAGGCGACAATGAAAGTTGCTCATTGAGCACGTAACGGATATTGCCTTTCTTGTTGGTCTGAGTTTTTCCTTGTTCCAGGATCTTGTTCAGTATCTGATAGTATTTGTTCATCGTTCAAACGGTATTAGAATGTTATTCAAGCAACATCCGTATAGAGCATGATGTCCGTGTAGGACGAACTGTAATTCATGTGAGCGTTGAACTCCTTGCGGTGGCAGTTCCTGAAAGGGTTGCCAAGGTTAGGGTGATTTCCCATCCAGTCGCACAGCTCTATGACGGAGGATTTGTTCGAGGTGAAATAGATGAATCTATGCCCAGCGAGAACTGTCAGCACATCAAGGTAATCGGACAGTTTCCAATACATTCTGTAGGTCTTGCTGTCCGTGCTCAGATAGGGCGGATCGACGAGGAACACAACGCCAGGTACGTCCTTGTAACGCTCAAATACTTCCTTATAATCGCAGGAGGTAATGGTCAGCCCATCGAGATAGTCGTCGCAGGGTGGGTAATCCACTCCCTTGATGTTATTATATAAAGTATCTTTCTCCAGGTCTGAATATTCCGTGGCATACTTCATTGAAAACAAAATAGATGAAGACAACGTGATATAATCCACATACCCGTGGGTACGCTCATGCTTGCGGATACACGACAGTACCTGTTCGCGCTGTGTACCTATGATAGCCTTGTGGCGTGGCACATCCACTATTGTCCGTAATTCTGAAAGCAAGGCATTCGTTTGGGGTAAGGCTTCCAGCCGTTTACGATAGCCGTCAAAGTCATTATACACAACGGTGGAGTTCGGCTTCTGACACTTGGCGATATGCGACAACAGACCGCTGCCGCCAAATAAATCCACGAAGGTTGTACCGTCAGGGTACTGCTGGAGTACCTTAATGTACTCCCGGGCAAACATCCGCTTCTGTCCCTGGAATGGAAGCGGTGCTGAAAGATGTTGTTTTCTCATTATCGCACTTATTTTGTGCGACAAAGGTTGTCATATTCGGTGAAGCAGAAGAACAATCTCACCAAATCATACTGCAAGCGGTTTGCAGTCACTTTTGAATCGCTTGATGAGTGTGTACACTTTACGCTCGCTCACCGCATACCTTTCCGAAAGCAGGGCAACAATATATGATACTTTCTCCCCACGCTTCAGCAAGTTGGTGTAATCTGTATATAAGTCCACAAACTCTTCGTCTTCCAGGCGTATTCCCGCTATTTTGAGCCTTTTTATCAGCTCCCTGTTAAATTTCAAGACCTCAATTATCTTCATCATTATAATATTTTGTATCTTTGCAATATCTCACTTACATAAACGCAAAAAGAAGTACCGCAACGAGGGTATTGGCCCCCAGTCGTGCGGTACTTCGTATTGCTTTAATATGTAGGTGAGATGACTATTAACAGGCCGGGGGCTTTTTATTTTTCTCCCCCGAATGTTTCTTTACAACATTATACCATTCATAGTTTTATCAATAATGTTATGGTGATAAAAGGCATCGTTTGTATTATTCTTTGCCCAGCTTTTTGTTGAAAAATATGGCTTATTATTACTCCAATGAGCTTCTTCCGAAATCTTACTTCTGTATACTTTGAAATTAAAAAATTATTTCCAATATTTGCAGTGACGATTCCGTAGCTAATGACTACCGATTCGTCGACTGCGGGGGCTGGCCATAGGTCAGCCGTCCGTTTTTTTATTTGCTTATGATGTCTTCGACTTCCTTGTTAATGGCCTCTTCGATTTTCTTGTCCAGCTCGCGGCTTTCTCCAATGAACTGCCGCTGCGGTATGTGTATGGTTGAGCCTACTGGCTTTTGTGCCATGTGGTACCAGAAGTCGGCCTCGGAATTCTTGTGTTTCCTTGCCCACGAGTCTCCGTTTTCCTCCCGGAACTTTGCCCAGAAGAATCGTTTCATTCTTTTTGTTACTACGATGTCTCCACCTGAATTGTGTATGTCGGCGTATGGTACGGATGTACCTACGGTTACGGCTGCGTCGGTGGGCGCATAGGCTATGGATCCGTAGAGGCTCTGCCGTGATGACATGAGCGGCTTATACTGTTTGCCGGCCCCGTGCGCGTACTGCTGTCTGTGCGTGCGCTGCCATGGATGCAGTCCCCCGTCAACGAACCCACCCTTCCGGAAGTTGTCCTGGAAGTGGTCTTTTGCCATGCGTCCGACCTTGACGGGCAGGGTGCGTTGTCTGGCATGCTCTATCTCGCGGCTATACTGCTGTAGGAGCTGTAGAAACTGCTGGGGTGTCATGGTTGGTGCTTTTTTATTTGTATTTGCTGTTTTTTCCTCATTTTGTTTAGCGTTTGAGAAATAATGTGTACATTTGCATCAGCTTCGCAAGAAGTTAGGGACAGGGCGCAAGCCGTGTACCACCCGAGGGCGTTTTTTAGCGTCCTCTTTTTTTTTATCACATTTCTTCTTCATTTTATTTTGTTGTTTTGAAATTATTACTTATATTTGCGGTGAGAATAGTCTTGACGTCTATGCTGGATTGTATTTCCAGCCGTGACATTGAGGCTATTTTTTGTTTAGTCCTATGAGTACATTCGGGCTATCAGAAACGCTGTAGAGCATGATGCTACCATCTTGATACTCCTTGACGATGATCCAACTCTTGTCGGCTTTGATTTCAATTTCGAAAATGTGTACGAACTTGGTTCCCGCCTTTTGTGACACATCGGTCTTTTTCCCAAGATACTTTGCGTTTTGAAGTACTTTCCCTATAGAGAGTATCATCAAGTTTTTTTCCTGATAGTGTATGTGCGGCTGGTTTGTCCATTCGTCAATACTTCTTCTTGAAATTTTGATTTTCCCTTTTAATTTCGGGTGTGAAATTGTTGTTCCCTGCAGGGTTTTCCTTGCCTCTTTCTTGATTTCCTGAAATTCCTCTTTTCTTACTGCTTTCTCGACGGCCTCTCTGGCCCCCGGGTACGCATTTGCGATGTAGGGGTGCGATGGTTCGAAGAGCTGCGCCGTGCGGCCTGGGTTGCTGTCGAGCCCCGGCTGGGGGTCGTGGGCGTTTGCCGGGTCGGCGGGCACCGTGGTTGTGGGTTTGTCGGTGGCGCGCAAGTCGCACTTGCAGTTCCATCGGTCTCCCGGTCTGTGTTGTTCCCAGAAGGGGTGGTCAACGGGCAGTATAGTTCCCCAGAAAGGCATGTGGTCTGCTCCCGGGTTGGGTGATGTGGATGGCATCCACTCGAGGTTTGGAAGTACATCTTTCTCTCGCTGGAACTGCTGCCAGTTGGCAGCTTGCCTTGCGCGGAGCACGGCGGTGTCGTACTCCGTTCGCAGCCATGCCTTGCACTGGTGTGAGGTAATGTCCTGCACATCGTTTTTCCACCGTTCAAACGGCTTTAGATTGCCGTTTGAATCCATGAGCTGCCGTGCGACATCGTTCTGCAGCCGGTGCGTCTTGAACGCTGCGAATACGGCTGTGTTGTGTCGCAGCGCGTTGAGAAAGTCGTCTTCTGGCCTTTGAGCCTGTCTGATTCCCTTGTCGGCAGCGGTGTTGAGTGTGGACACGAACGCGTGGAAGAATGCCGGCTCGATGTCGGTTTTTGGATTGAAGTTTCGCCTGTAGATGTTGTGAAGTGCACGTTCGATGACTTCGTCGGACATCGCAAAGCCCTTTTCGGTCGATGCGAGGCAGCACTTTCCTTCGTGCCCATAGTAGAGGTCGTTGACTACCAGTCTAAATGAGCCCCGTCCTGCGGGGCCTGGGCGAAAAAATGGTGTACGTTCTTTTGCTGTTGTTTCTTACCATCACTCTTCCCTTTTTGGTCGTCGTTGTTTTGCGGCTGCACTTGAGAATCGGAACGAGTTTTATTTTTCTCGTTAGTACGGGAATTGTCGTCCGGGTCTTCCTGTGGCTCCATTACAGGCATGTTGTTCCTACGCTCTCCCACTGGCATGGAATACTTTTCAGCGAAGTAAGCCGGATCCACTTCGTATCGGTCAGCCACCATCGTTTCGTAAGCCACCTGCTGCTCCGGCGTGAAATCAACGGAGTAGTCCCAGTCGAATCGGAATCCCTCGAGTGGGAATCCATGCGCCACCATGCGTGGCAAGAGCTGATTGTTGATGATATCCCTGAGCATATCGGCATCCTCTTCCACAAGGTTTTGGAACACCTGCAAGTGGGTCTGACTTTGCGAGAGGCTGCTTCCGTCCTCAATGGTCATGGTCTGTCCGATGATGAGTTTCGAGAGTTCTGAGTTGGAGCGATCCACGCGCTGGTTGTAGACATTGTAAGCATCGCCACGTGTGGATTCGATAAACTCAAGTTCGGTGTCGAGTGGCATGACGGCGGTCTGCGAGGCACCTGCCTCGATGAGCATGCGGTTCAACCGGTCTATCTCCTTGCTATCACGCGAGGCAGTCTTAGCTATGCGCATGGGCATGCCGAAAATTTCGCCGAAGGTGTCCCAGAAAGCGAGCATATTTTTCTTTGGGATAGTGTGCTGCGCAGCTTTTAAGAACAACCCGAGATTGTCTGGCTGTCCCGCCTCTATGAGCCAGCTGGAAAACGGCGGCTTGCGGTAATCAATTCCCGTGTTCCAGCTTTGCCCAAGGTCGCTCACGACACGTCCATATTCAGGAATGACATGTTTGCGCGGTATGAGCCTAACGCCACTATAGCAAGCGCACCCGTCGCCGTCCTGCACGATGTCTCCCAGCTCAATGAGCGAGTGTCCCCAGTATACGGAATCAAGCGCGAGACGGCACAGCTGCTTGAACCACGACTGGTCGAAATAATGCAATGCCTCGTCGCTCTCGTTCC
>NZ_JRPQ01000269.1 GCF_000762405.1 Hoylesella timonensis S9-PR14
TATAAGACTTTTATTTTTTTGAGGATGCTTATTTGCTGTTAAGTCATTTATTTTGTAACTATCAAAATTTACGAAAATGACCGAAAGAGATNTCAAAAAACCCAATTATTCTGGAAAGAGAAAAAATAAGTCCGATGAAATTCTGAAGAAATTTGCGGACATGATGGTTAAAATTATCGAGACAGCCAAAGCCAACAATTGGAAGAAAGGCTGGATGGGTGTCAATGGTTCTGTGCAAGGTTTGCCGCAAAACATCAGCGGACGGACGTATTCTGGTGGAAATTCATTCTTTCTCATGTTCAACACCGCAGAGCAAGGGTANAAGACACCTGTCTATATGACATTCCTTCAAGCCAAGGATCAGAATCTCCAAGTCAAACCTGGTGAAAAGTCCGTTCCGGTCTTCAAGTGGGGACTATCCATCAAAGACGAGGANGGGAATAAAATCTCTGAAGAAGTCTATAATACGATGTCAAAGGAAGAACGTTCCAAGCTGGTCGTGCGTCCNTTTCCAAGAGTTTTCAGCGTTTTCAATATNGACCAGACCAACCTTGAAGAAGTCAACAAGAANAAGTACGATGCCATTGTGGCACGCTTCAAAGTTCCNGNACAAGAAGTGAAGGACACAGATGGAATGTATGTAAACGAAGCTCTTGACCGTATGTTTGAGANGAAGGCGTGGTATGCCAAAATACAATATGACAAACCCTCCGAGCAAGCCTTTTATCGCCCGTCAACGGACACCATCGTTCTTCCGATGAAATCACAGTTCAAACTTGGGCAGACACCCGAGGAAGTCTATCGTGACGGCATGGAATATTATTCCACCGCCCTGCACGAAATGGCTCATTCAACGGGACACGAGGATCGTCTTGNCAGAAGTTTCGGTCAGCATGGNACGGACAANTACGCTCATGAGGAATTGATCGCAGAAATGACCTCTGCCCTTGTTGGCAGTACGATGGGCTTTGATAGAAAGATTCTGGAGAACAACGCCAACTATCTAAGTGGGTGGTTAAATAGGCTAAAGGGCAAACCTGAAACCATTTCTACCATTATGACAGACGTAGGCAAGGCTTCTGATATGATTATTGACAAGATTGACGAACAGCGTATAGCATTGAATCAAAAGCCTCTGAAAGCTGGCAATTTGGAAGGAATTGATGGAGAGCTTGCCCAAACAAAAGAAAGAGGCAAGACCTTATATGACTTACAGAAGAAGTACAGTCGCATAAACGGTCAATATCCGGCTTCTGTTGATGATGATCGTACAAGGCAAATTGCAAAGCGCATAAGGCAGGCGGAACAGATTATTATGGCATATAATGCCAATGTAGTGTCAGTCTATGGTGAACAGTTCGTATTCTCTGCAGAAGCACAGACACGGATTATACCACAAGCAATATATTCAGGACGTGAACGTCCCGTTTTGGAAACGAAGGAAGAAAACATTTCCTCCGATGAAAAACCTCAAAAAAATGAAGATATGAAAGTTCAGGTATCTACCGCCCCATTTACCCGTGAGATTCCAACGTGGGAAACTTACGAAAAAGAAAAAGGTAAAGATGGAGATTTCACCTATCAAGAAACAGCAGA
>NZ_JRPQ01000270.1 GCF_000762405.1 Hoylesella timonensis S9-PR14
TATAAGACTTTTATTTTTTTGAGGATGCTTATTTGCTGTTAAGTCATTTATTTTGTAACTATCAAAATTTACGAAAATGACCGAAAGAGATNTCAAAAAACCCAATTATTCTGGAAAGAGAAAAAATAAGTCCGATGAAATTCTGAAGAAATTTGCGGACATGATGGTTAAAATTATCGAGACAGCCAAAGCCAACAATTGGAAGAAAGGCTGGATGGGTGTCAATGGTTCTGTGCAAGGTTTGCCGCAAAACATCAGCGGACGGACGTATTCTGGTGGAAATTCATTCTTTCTCATGTTCAACACCGCAGAGCAAGGGTANAAGACACCTGTCTATATGACATTCCTTCAAGCCAAGGATCAGAATCTCCAAGTCAAACCTGGTGAAAAGTCCGTTCCGGTCTTCAAGTGGGGACTATCCATCAAAGACGAGGANGGGAATAAAATCTCTGAAGAAGTCTATAATACGATGTCAAAGGAAGAACGTTCCAAGCTGGTCGTGCGTCCNTTTCCAAGAGTTTTCAGCGTTTTCAATATNGACCAGACCAACCTTGAAGAAGTCAACAAGAANAAGTACGATGCCATTGTGGCACGCTTCAAAGTTCCNGNACAAGAAGTGAAGGACACAGATGGAATGTATGTAAACGAAGCTCTTGACCGTATGTTTGAGANGAAGGCGTGGTATGCCAAAATACAATATGACAAACCCTCCGAGCAAGCCTTTTATCGCCCGTCAACGGACACCATCGTTCTTCCGATGAAATCACAGTTCAAACTTGGGCAGACACCCGAGGAAGTCTATCGTGACGGCATGGAATATTATTCCACCGCCCTGCACGAAATGGCTCATTCAACGGGACACGAGGATCGTCTTGNCAGAAGTTTCGGTCAGCATGGNACGGACAANTACGCTCATGAGGAATTGATCGCAGAAATGACCTCTGCCCTTGTTGGCAGTACGATGGGCTTTGATAGAAAGATTCTGGAGAACAACGCCAACTATCTAAGTGGGTGGTTAAATAGGCTAAAGGGCAAACCTGAAACCATTTCTACCATTATGACAGACGTAGGCAAGGCTTCTGATATGATTATTGACAAGATTGACGAACAGCGTATAGCATTGAATCAAAAGCCTCTGAAAGCTGGCAATTTGGAAGGAATTGATGGAGAGCTTGCCCAAACGAAAGAAAATGTTTCCTCCAAAGAAAAACCTCAAAAAAATGAAGATATGAAAGCTCAGGTATCTACCGCCCCATTTACTCGTGAGATTCCAACGTGGGAGTCTTACGAAAAAGAAAAAGGTAAAGATGGAGATTTNACCTATCANGAAACNGCAGA
>NZ_JRPQ01000271.1 GCF_000762405.1 Hoylesella timonensis S9-PR14
TCAAAACCTGCAGTGTCTTCAATCGACGCTGCATATCCAACAGAAGAGCCTACAGATGCTACTGGATAGGTGTCCTTAATGTAATCAGAGAACTCTATCAAACGCACGGAAGATAATCTTTTCTGGTTGTTATAACCAACATTCAAGATTCCGAGCTTGCGCAACTTCAGAAGACAATCTTTTATATTGACGGCAGAGATGCCAGTCGAAGTACTGATTTTCTTAAGGTCAAACCAAAATGGATCCTCGTAATTCTCATTTTCTGAGTAGGTATGAAGAAGTATATGAAGATAAACATGAAGAACCTGTGCATTCACAAAGAAATCTTGGTAGTCAAGGTCATAATACAGCTTTACCCAGCCACCTCTTATATTTTCCAAAGCCAGAAACTTTGAAAAATCACGAACGGTGATGATAACACCATTGCGTCGTAAGGAAGCTACGTGGATAACGCCCGCTGCTTTCAGCTTATCCAAAGAACGGCGAGCTGACTTTCGGCTTATCTCCAAGAATTGCATGATGTCTTTAATAGAGGTACGAAACTGTCCTCTCATCGTAATTTGGTCAAAGTAAGGTTTATCCTCTCTTTGAGCATTCA
>NZ_JRPQ01000272.1 GCF_000762405.1 Hoylesella timonensis S9-PR14
GACCTCAAAAATAAGTTCAAAATCTAACAAAGCTAATTTATAGAACCAGCCTAAATCTTAAAAAATGAATATGGCAATAGTCTAATTGATTTTTTTTGCGTAATTTTGCAACACCGTGTAAAGGTTGATAAAGAGAAAAATATGAAGAGAAAAATACAATTTAGTCTCATATACCGAGACATGTGGCAGTCATCTGGTAAATTTCAGCCACGCAAAGATCAATTAGAACGTATTGCTCCCGTCATCATAGAGATGGGGTGTTTTGCTCGTGTAGAAACCAATGGAGGTGCCTTTGAACAGGTGAACTTGTTGGCAGGCGAGAATCCTAATGATGCCGTGCGTGCTTTCTGTGCACCTTTTAGTAAGGTAGGCATCAAGACACACATGTTGGATCGTGGATTAAACGCCTTGCGTATGTATCCCGTTCCAGACGATGTGCGCGCCATGATGTATCGTGTAAAGCATGCACAGGGCGTGGACATCCCACGTATCTTCGACGGTCTGAACGATGTACGCAATATTATTCCAAGCATCAAGTGGGCAAAAGAAGCGGGCATGACACCGCAAGGAACGCTGTGTATCACCACATCTCCTATCCACACTTTGGACTATTATGTTCAAATCGCAGACACTTTGATAGAGGCTGGTGCAGAAGAAATCTGTTTGAAAGATATGGCTGGCATCGGTCAACCAACTTTCTTGGGACAGTTAACCAAGATGATAAAAGACAAACATCCCGAAATTATCCTCGAATATCACGGTCATACAGGTCCCGGACTGTCGATGGCGTCGATGTTGGAGGTAGCCAAAAACGGTATTGATATCTTGGATGTGGCTATCGAACCCCTATCTTGGGGCAAGGTACACCCTGACGTTATCTCTGTTCAGAGTATGTTGAAAACAGCTGGATTCGATGTACCAGAAATCAATATGGATGCTTATATGAAGGCACGTGCCTTGACTCAGGAGTTCATAGACGACTGGTTGGGATATTTCATCAATCCCCAAAACAAGATTATGAGTTCATTGCTGTTGGGCTGTGGCTTACCAGGAGGAATGATGGGAAGCATGATGGCAGACTTAGCAGGCATTCATAGCACCATTAATAATATCAGAAAGAAAAAAGGAGAAGAAGAGCTTTCTACTGATGACATGCTCATCAAACTGTTTGATGAAGTGGCATACGTATGGCCACGCGTGGGCTATCCACCCTTGGTAACACCATTCTCGCAATATACCAAGAACATCGCATTGATGAATCTCTTGACAATTGAGCAAGGAAAAGGCCGCTTTGTCATGATGGACGACTCGATGTGGGGCATGATTCTCGGCAAGAGTGGCAAGGTACCTGGCAAGGTAGACCAAGTATTAGTCGACCTTGCTAAGGAAAAAGGATACGAATTTACCGATGCCGACCCTCATACATTGCTCAAAAACAACTTGGACGACTTCAAGAAGGAAATGCAAGAGAATGGTTGGGACTTTGGAAAAGACGATGAAGAGCTATTCGAATTGGCAATGCACCCAGAGCAATATCGCAACTACAAGAGTGGCCAAGCCAAGAAAAACTTCTTGGCAGACCTGCAAAAGGCAAAAGATGCAAAGCTTGGTAGCAAGGTGTCTAAAGAAGAACTCACAGCCTTTAAGCATGCCAAAGCCGATGCCATTGTAGCTCCTGTCAAAGGACAAGTGTTCTGGGAGTTCAACGGAGAAGGCGAATGCACACCCTCCGTAGAGCCTTACATTGGCAAAGAATACCAAGAGGGCGATGTATTTTGCTACATTCAAGCACCATGGGGTGAGTTTGTAGAGATACCTGCAGCCTTGGGAGGCAAACTTGTTGAAGTGAATGCAAAGCAAGGCAGCAAACTTAACAAGGGCGATGTCATTGGCTATATCGAACGAGAACAGGCATCATAATGCCGTTTTCGACTTGCATATTTACAGCTCATCTTTCATTAAATTCTTTTGAAAGATGAGCTTTTTGATAATTAAAACTGGTTTTATCATGGATTATCGCTCCATTATCAATCAATATTATCCCGAAGAAAACGAGTTGAAAAAGATTCTATTAACGCACAGTAAAAGTGTTACAGATAAGGCTTTACAGATTGTGGATCGCCATCCAGAGCTACAACTCGACCGACAATTCATTGTAGAGGCGGCGATGTTACACGACATAGGCATTGTAAAGTGCAATGCGCCAGGTATATTTTGTTTTGGTACGGAGCCTTATATTAAGCATGGTATTATTGGGGCAGACGTGTTACGCTCGGCAGGTTTTCCGCGTCATGCACGTGTTTGTGAACGCCATACAGGTGCAGGCATAGAATTAAGCAATATCCTCGAACAAAATTTACCACTCCCTCATCAGAATTTTCTACCCGAGACACTGGAAGAACAAGTCATCTGTTATGCGGATAAGTTTTTTTCAAAAACGCATCTTGACCGTGTAAGAACACCAGAACAGGCACTGAAAAGCGTTGAAAGGTTTGGCAACGGAGGAGCTCAACGCTTCAAACAATGGATGCAAAAGTTTGAATAGAACGCACGCATTCGTCATTATTTGGTCTATTAGTTAAAAATAGAAAATTGCATGTCTATTCAGGCTTATTTATGTAATTTTGCAACTTAAATGAGGACTCATTCGGTCATAGCTTTGCTATTGTTCGTCTTCGTATTCGTAATGGCAGACGTCAATAATTTTTATTCCTACGCCAAGCAACAAGCGTCTTTACGCGATACCTTGCGTGTAGGCGACTCTACGCAATCTCATCGAACAGACACAGCAAAGACACAACGTACCAACAACACCAAAGACACGCTCACCTTAGACTCGTTGCAGCTTGCAATTCAGAAGCACAACCAAATCATTGACGACTCAATTCGGTTGGACTCGCTTAACCGTAGAAAATCAAAAGGCATTGATGCACCTGTAGAATACACCGCTGACGATTCTCTTATCTACGACGCTAAAACCAAGACAGCCCACCTATTTGGCTCTTCAACGGTGAAATACGAAAACATGGACCTTAAAAGTGAGAAGATACGAATGAGCTTGGATAGCAACATTGTACACGCCACAGGTGCCATAAAAGATACTGCCACCAAGGCATTGGAAGGTACACCCGTGTTCAAATTAGGACAAGATTCATACGAGAGCGACACCATGGCGTTCAACTTCAAGACCAAGAAAGGCCTTATTAACAACGTGTACACCCAACAGGAGGATGGATTTTTGCGGAGCGAACGTTCCAAACGCGACTCCTCGGGCGTGGTATATATGGAACATGGTCGCTATACCACCTGTGACAAGCCTCATCCCGACTTCTATATTGCGCTGTCAAGAGGCAAGGTTCGTCCGGGTAAGGATGTAGTCTTCGGTCCTGCTTACTTGGTTGTAGCCGATGTACCACTGCCACTTGCCGTCCCATACGGATTCTTTCCGTTTACCAAGAGTTATTCATCAGGCTTCATCATGCCTACCTACGGAGATGAAATGGATAGAGGTTTCTATCTAAGAGACGGTGGTTATTACTTTGCTATCAGTGACAAAATCGATTTGAAGGTATTAGGCGAGATTTATACCAAAGGCTCATGGGGCATCACCTTAGCCAGTAATTATAACAAACGCTACCGCTTTAATGGTAGTGTGCTTCTGAGTTATCAAGATTCAAGAACAGGAGACAAGGGACTGCCAGATTATTCTCGCCAACAAAGCTACAAGGTGCAGTGGAGTCATCGACAAGATCAAAAAGCAAATCCTTTTAATTCTTTATTAGCCAGTGTGAACTTTGCATCCTCCAGTTATGAGAGAAATAACCTCACGAGCTTGTATAATCCACAATCGCTTACACAGAGTACACGAACATCTTCTGTTAGTTGGAGCACCACCTTCTCCAGTATAGGCATGTCACTCAGCAGTTCTGCGAACCTTTCACAGAACATGCGCAACTCTTCTATCGCCATGACACTGCCCGATTTGAACATCAGCATTAGCCGTTTTTACCCTTTCAAGCGCAAGCACCTTGTAGGAGATGAACGCTGGTATGAAAAGATTTCGATGAGTTATACTGGACGTTTCTCCAATTCTATCACCACAAAAGAAGACAAACTCTTCAAATCTAATTTGATTAAAGACTGGAAGAATGGTTTTCAACACGATATTCCAATCAGCGCAAACTTTACTTTGTTCAATTATCTCAACGTAAATCCATCATTCAATTTCACGGATAGAATGTACTCAAGTAAAGTGAGGAAGTCGTGGAATGACCGCACCCAAACAGAGAAAACTGATACCATTTACGGCTTTAATAACGTTTATAACTGGTCGCTCAACTTGGGTATGTCCACCAAACTGTATGGTATGTTTATTCCCAATCGTAAGATTTTTGGGGATAAAGTGCAGGCTATTCGTCACGTCATCACGCCATCTATATCGTTTAGTTATGCACCCGACTTCGGTAGTCGTCGTTATGGGTATTATGATTATTATCAAAAAACCGATGCAGACGGCAACGTATCGCTCGTAGGCTATTCACCTTATCAAAACGGTATGTATTCTGTTCCAGGTCGTGGACGCAGCGGAAACATCTCTGTCGATTTGGGTAATAACATCGAGATGAAGGTAAAGAGCGACAAAGACTCCACAGGTGTCAAGAAAATCAGTATCATTGACGAGCTTGGACTTCAGATGTCATACAACATGGCAGCCAAAGAAAAGCCATTAAGCGATTTGAATATGCGCATTCGTTTGAAGTGGTGGAAGAATTACACCTTTAACATGAATGCCCGATTTGCTTCATACGCATACGAAATTGATGAGAAAGGCATCCCTTACGAGGGCAACCGAACGGAATGGGGAATGGGACGTTTCGGACGTTTTCAGGGTATGTCACAAAACATCTCTTATACATTGACGCCCGAAAAGATAAAAAAACTGTTCGGTGGCAAGAGTGAAGAGACCGACAACAAACAACGAAATAAAGACGATGAAGAAGGTCCCGACACCGATATTGATACCAACTTGGATAAAGATATGATTGACGCACAGCGTGGAGCAAAGCGCAAAAAAGGCAGTGAGATGGCAGAAACGGACGATGACGGCTATATGCCATTCAAACTGCCTTGGTCTATCACTTTCGGTTATGGCATCACTATGAGCGAAGACCGCACTGTGTCAAGATTTAATTATGATACCATGCGCTATCCTTATAAGTTTACGCAGACTCTGAATGTCAGTGGAAATGTCCGATTGAGCGACGGTTGGAACATCAGTTTCTCTTCGGGTTATGACTTTGAGAACAAAGCCTTGTCCATGACAACAGCCTCGCTTCAACGAGATTTACATTGCTTCAACATGAGTTGCTCTGTGGTGTTGGCACCTTATACCAGCTATAATTTCACGTTCCGTGCCAATGCCGCCACCCTTATGGATGCGCTAAAATATGACAAACGCAGTGGATACGGAAATGCAATACAATGGTATTAAAGGATATTGTTGACAGATAGAGTGACTGACAAGCGAACAAGTTTTATGGACTGTAAAACAATTAACGCATCACTCCTATTCAAAAACGCTCCGCTCGTCATCAAATTACTCGTTAACTCGTCAACTATTCACTCGTCAACTTGTCAACTACTTACTCGTCAACTATTCAACTAACCCCCTTATCAACTTAACAATCATGCAAACCTACATCAAAGAAAACCAAAAAAGAATGTTGGATGAGCTTTTTAGTCTTATCCGCATCCCCAGCGTAAGTGCACAACCAGAACATCACCAAGACATGATTGCCTGCGCTAATCGATGGAAAGAGTTGCTCCTCATGGCAGGAGTAGACAAAGTAGAAATCATGCCTACCAAAGGAAATCCTATTGTTTATGCCGAAAAGATGGTCGACCCAACGGCGAAGACAGTACTTATTTACGGACATTATGACGTGATGCCTGCCGAACCTTTCGAGCTTTGGAAGAGCAATCCCTTTGAGGCAGAGATAAGAGATGGACATATTTGGGCGCGTGGTGCCGATGACGACAAGGGTCAGTCGTTTATTCAAGCCAAGGCATTTGAATATGTTGTTAAACACAACCTCTTAAAACACAACGTCAAATTCATCTTAGAAGGCGAGGAAGAGATTGGCTCGCCAAGCTTGAGCGACTTTTGTACCGAACATCAAGAGTTGCTAAAGTGCGATGTTATCTTGGTTTCAGACACCAGCATGCTCTCTGCCGACCTGCCTTCTCTCACTACTGGGCTGCGCGGTTTGGCGTATTGGCAGATAGAAGTAACAGGTCCTAACCACGATTTGCATTCGGGACACTTCGGTGGTGCTGTTGCTAATCCTATCAATGTGCTATGCAAACTCCTTGCAGATGTCATCAACGAGGACGGCAGGATAACCATTCCCGGCTTTTATGACGACGTAGAAGACATACCAACAGAAGAACGTAAGTTGGTGGCAGCTATACCCTTCGACGAAAAAGCATACAAACAAAACATAGGAGTAGACGAGCTTTTTGGCGAAAAAGGCTTCTCTACCATTGAGCGAAACGGCTTCCGTCCATCGTTCGATGTATGTGGTATTTGGGGTGGATATACAGGCGAAGGGTCGAAAACGGTACTTCCTTCAAAGGCATACGCGAAGCTTTCCACTCGATTAGTACCTCACCAAGACCATGAGAAGATTGGACAGCTGGTGGTAGACTACTTCAAACGAGTAGCACCTAAGACGGTTAAAGTGGACATCCAATCACTGCATGGCGGTCAGGCGTACGTTTGTCCTATTGACTTACCAGCTTATCAGGCTGCCGAGCGTGGTTTCGAAAAGGCCTTTGGCAAGCGTCCTTTACCCGTACGGCGTGGAGGTAGCATTCCTATTATTGCCACCTTTGAAAAGATATTAGGTGTAAAAACGATATTGATGGGATTTGGCTTAGAATCGAATGCTATTCATTCGCCTAACGAGAACATGCCATTAGACATGATTTGGCGTGGCATCGAAGCCGTTGTCAACTTCCATTTGGAGTTTGATAAACTCTAATCTCACCTACAAATACGGCAAAAGAGGAAACATCAACAGGGGTGGTTAAGTGAATAGATATCATCGCTGTTCGTGCTTCCTCTTTTCTTTTATGCGAAAGTCTTCAACTGAAAGAGGAGGAAGTTGCGAGAAATAAAAAGTGCCATGTGCCTGATTTCAAGTGCGAAGCAAGCAGCGTTTAAGGCAAAATGTGCAAAGGTTCTTTCTTCCTCGTTACATACAAACCAGCAAAAGTAAAGGCGCCATTGAGCATCAATAGTTCATATCCAAAATGATACCCCCACAGTTGCTGTGCCAAAACGTCCAACGCATAACACAATATCGGTGAGAGAATGGCAAAATAAGGTACCCAACGATCTGTCACTTGATATTTGGTAAATAAGCCAAAAGCAAAGAGTCCTAACAAAGGTCCATACGTATAAGAGACAAGTATGTAAATGGCATCAATGAGATTGGTTGAATTGAAGGTTCTAAATAGCAGTATGAAGATAACAAACACCACGCTCATTCCTGCATGTACTCGATGTCGTAACGCCTCATCATCGGCTTTTTCCTTGATGTCTACACAGTAGGTCGTAGTCAATGCCGTCAGTGCAGAATCAGCACTGCTGAACGATGCCGCCACAATACCAATGGTGAACAACACCACGACCATATTTCCCATTTTACCGGTCGCTGCAAACATGGGCAACAGTTCATCGCCCGAGCTTGGCAACGCTATCCCTTCTTTCTGTGCGAGCATCGACAGCAACACACCTAAACATAAAAATAAAAGATTCGCAGGCACAAAGGCAAGCCCATAAGTACACATATCTTTTTGGGCTTCACGTAGCGTTTTACAGGTCAGGTTCTTTTGCATCATGTCTTGATCAAGCCCTGTCATCACCACTACAATAAAGATTCCGCTGACAAAGAGCTTCCAGAAATTTTGCTTAGACACCCAATCATCAAACACAAAGACCCTACTTCTCTCATCTTGTACAATCGTTGTCACAGCCTCTTCGACACTCATATTGAGCATTGACATCACATTAACGATGATAAAAATGAGAGCCATGAACATACAAAAGGTTTGAAAGGTGTCCGTCCATACCAGCGTCTTGATTCCTCCCCGACGAGTATAAAGCCAAATGAGCGCAACCAATACCAACACCGTTAGTACAAAGGGGATTCCTAAGGCATCGAGTACGAAGCGTTGAAGTATCATACAGACCACATAAAACTTAACCGCTGCACCCGACATCTTGGACAATAAGAAGAACCAAGCTCCTGTCTTGTACGACCTTGTCCCCAACCGTTGCTGTAAATAAGAATAGATGGTGGTGAGATTCAAGCGGTAATAAATGGGCAGAAGAACAAAGGCTACGGCTACATAGCCCAAGACAAACCCCAAGCAAGTTTGCAGATAGGTCATCCCAATGGTATTCACCATGCCGGGCACAGAGACGAAAGTAACGCCAGAGATGGAGGCACCTATCATTCCAAAAGCCACCAAATACCATGGAGACTGTCGGTTTCCACGATAAAAAGTGTCATTGGTTGACTGCTTTGCTGTTAGTCGACTGACCAAAAGCAACACCCCAAAGTAAGACAATATGGTAAGAATAATCGTCATATTTCGACACAAAGATACATAATTTCAATGGATGCTTACAAGAAAAGTAATATCTTTTTGCTAACTTTGCAAAAACTACCACCCAAAGACAGATGGCTATTGTCTCAATAACTTTCTTATCACTAAGGATTTCAACATTATAAAGAACAAATAAAAACTACAGAAGATGAGTAAACAAAAAAAGTTTATACTTCAGGAGAACGAAATACCTACACAATGGTATAACATTCAGGCAGACATGGTGAACAAACCTTTGCCTTTACTAAATCCAAAAACAAAGCAACCTGTCACAGTAGAAGATTTAGCGCACATCTTTAATTTAGAGTGCTCTAAACAAGAGTTAGATACACAACATGCTTGGATTGATATTCCCGAACCCGTACGTGAAATGTACACCTACTATCGTGCAACACCCCTTGTACGGGCATACGCATTGGAAAAAGCACTTGACACCCCTGCTCATATTTATTTCAAAAACGAAAGTGTCAATCCACTTGGCTCACATAAAATCAACTCGGCATTGGCACAATGCTACTATTGTAAACAAGAAGGCACTACAAATGTAACCACTGAGACAGGTGCTGGGCAGTGGGGAGCGGCTCTTAGTTATGCGGCAAAGATTTTTGGTTTGGAAGCCGCTGTGTATCAAGTCAAGATTTCCATGCAGCAAAAACCTTATCGTAGCAGTATTATGCGCACCTTTGGCGCAACCGTAGAAGGTTCGCCCTCTATGTCTACACGCGCAGGAAAAGATATCATCACCCGTGACCCTCACCATCAAGGAAGTCTTGGAACAGCCATTTCAGAAGCGATAGAATTAGCTACTACCACTCCTCACTGCAAGTACACCCTGGGTTCGGTACTTAATCATGTATCGTTACACCAAACAGTGATTGGATTGGAAGCTGAAAAACAAATGGCAATGGCAGGCGAATATCCCGACAAAGTTATCGCCTGTTTTGGAGGTGGTAGCAACTTCTCTGGGCTTGCCTTCCCCTTTATGCGCCATAACTTACTGGACGGAAAACAGACAGAGTTTATCGCTGCCGAACCCAGCAGTTGTCCCAAACTAACCAGAGGCAAGTTTGAATACGACTTTGGTGACGAGGCTGGTTATACTCCCCTATTGCCGATGTACACTTTAGGTCACGATTTCAAGCCTGCCAACATCCATGCTGGCGGTCTTCGCTATCACGGTGCAGGCACCATTATCTCACAACTGGTAAAAGATAAGTTGATGCATGGCGTTGATATTCCACAACTGGAAGCCTTCGATGCAGGGCTGTTGTTTTCACGAACAGAAGGAATTATCCCAGCACCTGAGAGTTGTCATGCCATTGCCTCCACGATTCGTGAAGCCAAGAAATGCAAAGAAAGTGGCGAAGCCAAAGTACTTTTATTCAGTCTTTCTGGTCACGGCCTCATTGACATGACTGCCTACGAGAGCTATCTCAGCGGTGACTTGCGCAACTACACGATTAGTGACGAAGACATCGCTCAAAGTTTGCAGAATGTTCCGCAAGTTCCAATGAAATAATGCCACGATGCGAACCAAGAGAAATATCTTGGTTAAGCTATCGTGCCAACGGCTCTACATCTCAATAGGTTGAATGCGAGACCCGTGGAAACAGAACTCCCTTGACAAAGGCACTGTTATGGAACACAACAAATGATCGCTATATGATTGGTTTTTCACTGCGCACATGATAACATCCACAAAACAAGTCCTATCTGCTTAAGATATTCTGTATCGACTTAACTTGAATATTACCCTCCTGCATGGTTGATGATGATGAAACAGAGAGATAGTATCGGACAGAGAGATAGTATCTATAAACTCTCTGAGCAGATAGAACTTGATTTGTCGTATTTCCCAACTTCTTTCATTTCGGAAGAGGACGAAGAGAAAATCTTAAAGAGTAACAAACTCCTATGCTGGTGAACGAATATTCTTGGAAATTCAACCATCGCTGGTTTTAAGGATAGCAAGTAATCAAAATATGACTTGTTCAGACATCTGATGAAGACGGCTGTCCAATATAAATCAAGTATGAAGTGGCACGACTATGAGGCATACGTTGAAAGAATTTAAGATTTGTTAGTTCTTTTATCAAAACAAAGAAAGATTGATTACCTTTATATCTTGGTCAAGACAACTGCTACTTTTGTCCTATTATTTTACCAAAAAACAGCTCTTGAAAATCTTCAAAATAGAAAAAATCAATAGGCAAATGACAGACAAAAATGGGCTGATTTTCACAAAATAAACGTCTCTTGAAACTAAAGCATTGACTTAACGCACTTAGAAACACCATTTAAGGCCGTTAGTAACATGTTACAACAACATTAAAGCATGCAAATTCCAGCCTTAGAACAATGCTTTAGCTGCCAAGAAATGGTGAAAATGCAAATAAAAAGCAGAGGTATAAGTGTAACATCCACAATATCAACAGATTATGAACATCGCTCATTTTTAGCGTATTTGCGACCAACTTTGGTGTTGGTTGTTTACACGCGAATTATGAGAGGCACTTTGTAAAGAAAATTCAGAATTAATTTTCCTTCCATGCAGCATACTATCAATTTTATATACGCTGTTTTGTGGGTGCTTTTTGCAGTAACAATATCAGTCTAAAATGAAAGTGCTGTGATGGCTCGGTTTCATATAAAACGTGGATAGTTTCTGTACATTAGGGAAGCTGAGCAAATGAAAGCGATAAAATAGGAATTATCATCATAAACCACATAGCAACAGTAGAATTAATCACCGGTGCAAAATCTGAAAGTTTGATAATGCAGATGGGTGAAAATGACAAAAGGTTGGCAGCTCGTAGAACCTACACTATGATTATTTCATATCTAAATCCCAAACTTGAGTGATGTGACTTTTTACTTGTTTATACCAAAGTTAGACTATAAAGATAAACCACGGAAGCAGGAATAGCCATGAGGGATGAGTCGAATCGGTCGAGGATTCCTCCGTGTCCTGGCAATATATTGCCGCTATCCTTGATGCCCAAGGTGCGCTTCAATAATGATTCTACCAAATCTCCCAAAGTGCCAAAAACGACAACTACTAATCCTAACCCAAGCCATTCTATGAGATTAAGTCCTGATAAGTTCTCCCCTTGCGACTCGATATAGTACATAATGGAAGCTACAATCAAAATAAGGATACCGCCTCCGATGCTTCCTTCCCAACTTTTGGCAGGTGATATGCGGGGGAAGAGTTTGTGCTTTCCGAAAAGCGACCCTGTGCAATAGGCGCCAGTGTCATTGGTCCATAAAAATATAAAAATGCTTAGTGGCAAAAGATAATAATAGTAGTTCAGCCCATCTGCAGCTTGTCTAAAGGCGATAACGTTAATCGTGGACAACGGTAGGGCAATGTACATTTGCGAAAGCATTGTGTACGCCCAGTCGTTGACGCTGTCACTGCTCTTGGTATATAGTCCGCTGATGAAGAGATAAATAATAGTCAACAGATAAGGAACAAAGACGGCATTTGTTTGAATGGCTCCGCTATTCACGCCTGCTACTGCCAAAAAGAAATACACACCTGCAACTGTGGTGATACGCCGGTTCACGTTTACGTGTTTATATTCATTGACTAAGCCTGTAAATTCCCAAGTAGCCAGACCTGTGATGAGTGCAAAAACAACTATCATATTAACGGACTGTAAAAAGCTCGTCACCATGATGGCTACGAACAGAATACCAGTAATGCTTCTTGTGATGAGATTTTTTTGTTTTGATGTCATGGATGTAAAAAATTTTAGCTCTCTTTCAATGCCCGTTGATGTTCCTCTTCTGCCGCCTTCACTTCGTCTGGCATATCTTCTAACTTAGGTTCATTGTCTTGCATGATTTCCTGTGAACGGCTAATCCATGGGCGTTTCCCAAATATCTTTTCTACATCTTCGGCAAAAATCACCTCACGAGTTTGCAATAGTTCTGCCAAACGAGCATGACCCTCTTTATGTTCCGTGAGAATCTGCTTGGCACGCGCATATTGGTCGTTAATCATCTTCAATACTTCGCTGTCAATAATCTTCGCCGTTGTTTCAGAATATGGTTTTTGGAACTGATAGTCTTGGTTGTTATAATAGCTGATGTTAGGCAACACTTCGCTCATTCCTGCGTACGCAATCATGCTATATGAAGTCTTGGTGGCACGCTCCAAATCGTTGAGTGCGCCTGTCGAAATATGCCCTGTACACAACTCTTCTGCTGCACGTCCACCTAACAGGGCGCACAACTCATCCAACATTTGCTCTTTGGTCGTAATCTGACGCTCTTCGGGAAGATACCATGCAGCTCCCAATGCTCTACCACGAGGTACAATAGAAACTTTGACAAGTGGGTTGGCATGCTCGCAGAACCAAGATACCGTGGCGTGTCCTGCTTCGTGCAAGGCAATGGTACGTTTCTCATTGGCAGTAATTATCTTGGTTTTCTTTTCCAGTCCGCCAATTATTCTATCCACTGCATCCAAGAAATCTTGTTTTCCTACACTTTTCTTGTTATGCCGTGCCGCAATCAGAGCAGCCTCATTACAAACATTCGCAATGTCTGCTCCAGAGAAGCCTGGCGTCTGTCTGGAGAGAAAGTCAATGTCTAAGTCTGGAGATGTCTTTACCTTTCTCAGGTGAACCAAGAATATTTCTTTTCTTTCAGGTAAGTCAGGGAGGTCGACACTGATTTGTCTATCAAAGCGACCCGCACGCAACAGTGCGCTATCTAACATGTCTGCACGGTTGGTGGCAGCTAAGATAATCACACCACTATTGGTGCCAAAGCCATCCATCTCGGTGAGTAAGGCATTCAAAGTGTTTTCACGCTCGTCGTTGCCCCCCATGGATGGGTTCTTACTTCGTGCCCTACCGACAGCGTCAATCTCATCGATAAAAATAATCGAGGGAGACTTCTCTTTAGCTTGGCGGAACAAATCGCGCACGCGACTGGCTCCCACGCCCACAAACATCTCTACGAAATCCGAACCGCTCATCGAGAAGAAAGGCACTCCAGCCTCGCCTGCAACAGCCTTGGCAAGAAGAGTTTTACCTGTTCCAGGAGGCCCTACCAACAATGCACCTTTAGGAATTTTACCGCCTAAGTCAGTATATCTATGAGGATTCTTCAAGAAGTCAACAATTTCTTGTACTTCCTGTTTAGCACCAGCCTGTCCAGCCACGTCCTTAAAGGTAACGCCAATGTCATTACCCTTTTCGTACATCTTTGCTTTGCTCTTACCGACATTGAAGACACCACCGCCTGCACCGCCAGCTCCTCCACCCATTCGGCGCATGAATAGAATCCACAAGACAATCAGGAAGATGGGGAATGAGAGATTCATGAGGATGTTCCAAAACTCGCTACCACTCTCGTTTTCATAGCTAAACCTTGTTAGTTTTCCTGCTTGCCGTTCAGCCATCAGGAACTTTTCCAATTCAGAAACAGAGCCGAATTCAACTTCTAAGTAGGGTGAAGTGCCTGTTTGCTTAGCTGTAGCCTTGAATATCTCACGGATATATTTAGGCTTAACAAACATCTTCAGCGTACTCTTGTCTTTATTAATCACGACATTGTCAGCATAACCTTTGGCAACATACTGCTGAAACACTGTATAGTCAGCTTTTTTGCTGGTGTTTGGAGCAGATAACAGATTACCCCCATTGGTCAAAATGAGGATACCCAAGACGATAGCTACCAATGCATAAATCCAGTTCATATTGAATTTAGGCATCTTGGGTTGATTGTCGTTATTATTATTGTAAGGATTTTTGTTGTTGTCCATAATTATTATTTAGCAGTGACAGCAAGTAGACATCAAAATTGATGCCAACTTAATCAATGTTTGGTATTTTGGTCAATTTGGCATCTTCCCATAAGTTTTCAAGATCATAGAACGCTCTTGTTTCTGGTAAAAACACATGTACCAGCACATCTGCAAAATCAATAGCAACCCACTGATTGAGACCTAATCCCACGACATTGATGGGTTTCTCCTTCAAATCTTTGTGGACAGTTACTCCTACCGATTCTGAAATTGCTTCTACTTGTGCAGGAGAGTTACCTTGGCAAATTACAAAGTAGTTGGCAATAGCTCCATCGATGTCACTCAGGTCTGCAATAATGATATCTTGTCCTTTTTTCTCTTGAATTCCTTTGGTAATAGTTTTAACCAATTGGTTTGATGATTTCATTCAGTTATATCAAGTATAATTTATCTGTAATAATATTCCACAAAGTTAATGGTAAATAACCGAAAAAGGTAGAAAATAAGGATTAAATTTATTTTTTTAAGAAAAAACTGTCTTTTCTTATGGTCATCTCAAAAATAAATAGTAATTTTGCAGCGCAATTTAGTAATTGTACTTTCAATATTGGGATATGGTGTAATGGTAACACTACAGATTCTGGTCCTGTCATTCTTGGTTCGAGTCCGAGTATCCCAACCATTATAAAGGTGTTTTCTTCTCATAGAAAGCACTTTTTTGATTTTCTAAAGACAGCATCCTCGCCATCTTCATCCATTAAATGGGGTCAACGACGGTTGCTTTTCATGTTTTTTAAGTGTATAATTTTGCGATGCTTCAAATTTTTCCATAGATTTGTAAATCATCAAACGATTGACTCGGGTGAGAAAAATATGTTATCAAATACCTTGTTTGCTATTGGCTTTTCTGTGGATGAGTTGTCATGGGCGAGCACAAATAGCTACGGAAAAAGAATCAAATATGAAGGAACAAGCTGAATTGTACCTGGCAGGTGGTTGCTTCTGGGGTACGGAACACTTTCTAAAGCAAATCAATGGAGTTCTCCACACAGAAGTGGGATATGCAAATGGACATGGACAAAATCCGTCTTATGAGGAGGTTTGTGCGGACCAGACAGGTTTTGCAGAAACGGTACATGTCGTTTATAACCCTCAAATACTGCGTATTTCTTTGCTTCTACAATTGTATTTTAGAACGATAGACCCTACCTCTTTAAATAAACAAGGTGGGGATGTCGGTACACAGTATCGTACAGGTATTTATTATACCGATGCACATGATTTTCCTTTGATACAAGCCGAGATGGCAAAACTCGGTACGCAATACACGAAGAAGCTACAGATTGAGGTGTTGCCACTTAGAAATTTCTATGCTGCAGAAGACTATCATCAGGATTATTTAGATAAGAACCCGAGTGGATACTGCCATGTTCCGCAAGCTTTGATGGCGTATGCACGTGTTGCCAACAAGGATACAACAGAATCTTCACGATATGTGAAGAAAACGGATGCTGAACTGAAGCGGGTGTTAACACCTCTGCAATACGAGGTTACCCAGCATGCTGCCACCGAACGTCCTTATGACAATGCGTACAATGATGAGTTTAGACCAGGCATCTATGTGGACATCACCACTGGCGAACCGCTATTTTTGAGTACCGATAAGTTTGAGTCGGGCTGTGGCTGGCCTGCATTCAGCAAACCTATTGACCCGCATTTCTTGGAAGAAAAGCAAGATTCGTCTCACGGTATGCAACGCACCGAGGTGCGAAGTGCTAAAGGTCAAGCACATTTGGGACATGTTTTTAAGGATGGACCTAAAGACAGAGGCGGATTGAGATATTGTATTAACAGTGCTTCTTTGCGTTTTATTCCTCGGGAAGAAATGAAAGCACAAGGATATGAAAAATACCTAATTTTGCTGGAGCATTGAGATAAGATATTTTAGATATCGGTTGAACAGCGATAGGATATTTTTCTCTTAAAAAAGAACAAAAACTAATAGATATGAGTTTACAAGATATTTTGAACTATAGGCGTGCTGTAAGGCATTACGACCCTACTAAACCATTGGATAATGAGCGTGTAAAACATTGTTTAAAGTTAGCTACATTGGCTCCTACGAGTTCGAACATGCAACTGTGGGAATGCTATCATGTCACAGATCCTGCGGTACTTAAAAAGTTGGCACATGCACAGTTGGATCAACAAACAGCGACAACCGCCCAACAAATGGTTGTCTTTGTTACTCGAAGAGATAAGCATCGGGCGCATGCCAAGGCTGTAAAAGCTTTTGAAATTGAGAATGTGAGGCGGAACAGTCCTGCAGAGAAACACGAGAAGCGCATCAAGAAATGGAAGTTGTATTACGATTTTGTGATGCCTTTTTTCTACACACGTTGTTTTGGTTTGCTTGGCTTAATACGTAAACTCTTGGCACAAGTCATCGGTTTGTTTCATCCCATCGTGAAACAAGTGACCGAAGCAGATACACGAATAACCGTTCATAAAAGTTGTGCCCTTGCAGTACAGACGTTTATGTTGGCTATGAGTGAAGAGGGATATGACACCTGTCCAGTGGAAGGCTTTGACAGTTGGTTGGTCAAGAAGGCTTTAGGCTTACCTTATTGTTCCGAGATTAACATGATTATCACTTGCGGCATTCGCCTACCCGATGGTGTTTGGAGCGATCGCTATCGCTTGCCGTTTCAGGAAATGTATCATCATGTATAAGTAGTTTCATGTTCGCATGTCTCGCAAGTCCTTGACTTGATGGTGAGGTTTCATGAAGTTGGGTCGGTTTATCACCACAAACGGGCAGCTTGATAGCGCTTTACGCAATGGAATTGTAGCGAAGAATTTTAATTTCTATAACAACTCTCCATGTAAATGCGACGAATGAAGAAGATACATACAAAAATCCCAGCAGCATAGAACTGTTGGGATTTTCAGATATCTTTGTTTGCTAATCGCAAAAGCTTTTAACTCTTCACGTTATAACGGTTATTCTGTTTTCTTATTTTCTGCATCGATAGCCTTGATTTTGGCGCGAATCATCTCGCAATCTTCTTTCAATTTTTCTACTTTCCGATTCATTTCGTCCAGCAGGCTCGAGCCTTTTTTGCTGGAAGCATTGAGGAATCCCAAATTTGTCTCATAGGTAGTGATGTCCGATTTGAGTTGCTCGTAACGATGCATCAACCTTCCGCGTTCATTGTCAAGAGCGTTGTCGCCTCGTTTCGCCACGTTTTTAAGGTTGTTCTTGAAATTATCAAGATGACGGCGTGCATTAGAAATGTGTAAATCGCTATACAGTTTGTCTAAAATGTCGTGGAATTCTTTGTACACGCTGTCTTTCTCTTTATACGGAACATGACCTATCTTGTTGAATTCATCAACTAAGGCTTGAACTTTTTCCTGAAGTTCTTCACCCACTTCTTCGCTCATTTCTTGGAGCTTTTTGATGATGTCTCGCTTCTTGTCCAAGTTTTCTCGTTCCTCGTTGTGCGCTCCTGCATTCGCCTGGTTGCGTGCTTCAAAGAACGTGTTGCAAGCGGTGTTGAACTCATTCCACAGTTGATCTCCGCGTTTTCTGGGCACCATACCGATAGTCTTCCATTCCTTTTGCAGCGCAATGAGTTTGTCGCTTGTCGACTTCCAATCAGTACTATTTGCCAAAGCTTTTGCCTTTTCAACCAACGCTTGTTTCTTTTCAGCGTTTTCCGCAAAGCGTTCTTTCATCTCTTTGAAGAAAGTAGCTTTGTTCGTGAAGAACTGATCGCAAGCTGTTCGGAACCTTTCAAAGATTTTGACATTCATCTTTTGTGGGGCAAATCCTATGGTTTTCCATTCTGCTTGGAGGTCTATTACCTCTTGTGTACGCTCTTCCCAGTCCTTCGCCTTTGTATTTTCTTGCGCTACAATTTCCTCTGCTTTTTCACAGAGTGCTATCTTTTTTTCTAAATTCTCATTTTCTTTCGCCCGCAATTCTTCGAAATGCTGCTGATGACGCTTGTTGACGACAGTAGAAGCAGCTTTGAAGCGGTTCCATATCTCATCACGCAATTCTTTAGAGACGGGACCTATTTCACGATACTGTTGGTGCAATTCTTGCAATTGGTGGAAAGCACTTACCACATCGTCCTCCTTAGCAAGGTTCTCTGCAGCTTCACACAGTTTTGTTTTCAGCTCCAAATTTTTCTTGAAGTCGTATTCTCGTGCCTCTCTGTTCAGGTTTAACAAGTCATAGAATTGCTCCACATACAACTGGTAATTGCGCCATAGCTCATTGGCTTTGTCGGCAGGTACCGACTTTATCTCTTTCCATTGCTGTTGAAGTTCCTTAAATTCATGGAAAGATTTGTTCGCCTGATCGGGCGATGTTGCCATGCCTTTGATTTGTTCTATAATAGCTTCTTTCTTCTTTAAGTTTTCTTGCTTTTCTTCTTCTTGTTGCTGGAAAATCTTTGCACGCTTTTCCTTAATGACTCCCATTTGTGTCTTGAATGTTTCTTCCAAGCTGTCAGGTACTATTTGATAGGACTCAGGGTCCCCGCCTTTGTCAAGATATTCCTTTTGTTGGGCTTCTCGTTCAGCGATATGAAACTTATAGAACATCGTTTTAAGATGGTCTAACTCTTTTTTTACAGGGTATTCATCGCTCGATACAATCTCTTTGAGACGGTCTAAAATCTCTTGCTTATTTTGGTAAACGCGCGGAGCTCGCTCTGCATCATCAGCGTCCTCTTCCTCTTTGAGTGTATCTTCAGACGTTTCTGGTGTTTCTTCTTGAGTTGCTTCAGTTTCAACTTCTTCGTTTGAGGCACAGGCATTCTCTACTTGCGCTTCTGCTACTTCCGAAGCAGCCTTATCACTCGGCGTTTCTTCCTTGACTATTTCAGCCTCAGAAGAGGTTGCTTGCTCGGCATTGACAACTTGTTTTTCGCTTTCTAAATTACCCTGATTGAGGGTGTTTTCTTGAGAGTCCATCAATTCACTGTTTTAAGTTTATGATATGGTATTTCAGTGTTAGGCATCAATCAAATAGCTTATCACGATGCCATTGCAATTATCTATTATAATATTCTTGTTAGTTTATAGGGCTGAACAATGTTGCAAACTTAAATAAAAATACGCTAACTTCCTAAAGAAACGTAGAATTTTTGCTGTTTTCGGGGTTATATAAAGCGTTTATAGCGCATAATAGCCCAAGAAAGGACAGCCACTAATATTGAAATTCCGATAGCAACAATAAATCCGTACTTGTAAGTTTCCATTCCATTGATGACGTTCATTCCATAAAGTGAGGCCACTAACGTGGTAGACATCATGAGAATAGATACCGAGGTGAGCGTCTTCATCACGGTATTCATATTATTATTAATGATGCTCGAATAAGTATCCATCGTCGATTCCAAGATGTTTGCGTAAATACTCGTTGTCTCTCGAGCCTGCGTCATCTCAATATTGACGTCTTCAATGAGGTCTACATCGAGTTCGTCCACTTGAAGTTTGAACTTCAACTTTGCCAACAAATTCTCATTTCCACGTATCGAAGTGATAAAATAAGTCAGAGAGTCTTGCAGTCTACTAAGTCCTATCAGGCTCTCGTTGTTTACTTCGTGATCAAGATTGTGTTTGGCTTTCTCTATCAACGTGCTAATCTGCTTCAATCGTTTTAGGTACCAAACAGCACTTGACAAGAACAATCGGAAAATCATATCAACATAATCGGTGAAACCAGAATTGCGTTTTTGTTGATAACTCACAAAATCTATCATCATATTGGTTTCGTAATAGCAAACGGTAATGGTGACATCACGTTTATGAATGATACCTAATGGGACTGTCGTATAGGGTGTCCGCGACCTTATTTCCTTCACATAAGGAATACGAAGAATAATGAGCATCCAGCCATCGTCATATTCATAGCGGGCACGCTCATCCGTATCACTGATATCTTGGAAGAAATAATCTGGAACTTTGAAGTGCTCAACTAACTCCTGTTGGTCTTCTTCTGTAGGACAAGTTACTTGAATCCAGCAATTTGGCTGCCATTCTTCAATGGGACGTAATATATCGTTTGTATTCCAATAGGTTCTCATGATGACTAATCTCCATTATTAATGTTGCTGAAGATTAGTCTTTATAAAGCCTATTCTTCAACGTTCCGTTTACATTTTTCCGAATGATAATCGTCCATATATGTTTTTTAATTATTCGCTATTGTATAACTAAACGAGGTGCAGTGACTCTTATTTCGTTAAAGACATCTTTGGAATGTTTTGTTATACACTTGCAAAGGTAACGAAAAAATATGATATTGATCCGTCTAAAAGCAAATTTATTTATCTTCTTTCTGACAGAAAGAGCTTTTCTACGCTGCTGGAATTTGAGACGTATAGACGGAAACCGCACAAATAAAGGTGTGTTTGTTTTAATTCTTAGGACAGCGAAAGTGAAATAATTCCTATTCAGGTGTCTGAGTTTCATCAATTATCACTATCTTTGAAGTCTAACAATAAAGATAAATCTATGAACATGAACAAATTAAAAGGATTGCTAATTATGATGATGGGCAGTATTTTTGGAGGATGTATTCAGCCAGATGGAATCCATACGATGAATGCAAATGCGTTTGAAAAAGCCATTCAGGCACCTGATGTCCAATTGATTGACGTCCGAACTGCTGATGAGTTTGCGGCTGGAAAAATAGGCAATGCTGCCAATATAGATGTTCAGCAGCCCGATTTTCTTCGTCAGGTACAGGCAAAGTTCTCAACGGAAAAGCCTGTATTCGTATATTGTCGTTCGGGAAAGCGTAGCCTGAATGCTGCACGTAAGTTGCAAAAGGCTGGTTTTACTGTCAATAATTTGAAGGGTGGTATCTTGGAATGGGAACAAGCTGGCAAACCAATAGTGTCTTCGGACACAAAACTATAGAACGATTGATAATGTAGATTTTGCGGTTAGCGACTTCTTCTCTATATAATAGGTGAGTGATTCACGAATAATAAAATTTAGTTATTTTATGTAAAAATTCTTACATAAGTAAAGAAGTTTTATTATATTTGTAAAAATAGGAAAGGTATCAGTCCCAGTACTTATTAGATGGTAGAGGTCATACTTCTTATTTTTACGTTCAATAGAGAGCCTTCTCTTTAGAATAAATATTATCAAAGTAAACAGGTGCTCTGTATTTTTGGACGGATTAATTAAATACTAAATAAAAAAAAGAAATTATGTTTGGACTTATTGGATCAATTATTATTGGTAGTTTAGCAGGTTTTATCGCAGGTAAAATCATGCGTGGTGGAGGCTTCGGCTTTTTATGGAATTTGATTTTAGGTATCATTGGCGGTGTTGTCGGTGGTTGGACACTGAGTTTGTTGAACATCTCTTGGGGCGGAACTATTGGATCTTTGGGAACCGCAGTGGTAGGTGCAGTGTTGTTACTTTGGATAGCTTCTCTTTTCAAAAAGTCATAATACATGCTTATAACCACAACTCCAACGATTGAGGGAAGTAAGATTCTTTCCTATAAAGGTGTTGTTACGGGTGAAACCATTATCGGTGCAAATGTCTTCAAGGATTTTCTTGCTGGAATACGTGACTTTATTGGCGGGCGTAGCAATGCATACGAAAAAGTATTAAGACAGGCAAAAGAAACCTCCATGCAAGAGATGCAAGACCGTGCAGCCGAACTTGGAGCTAACGCTATTGTAGGGATAGATATTGATTACGAAACCATTGGCGAAGGCAATAGTATGTTAATGGTAGCCGTTAGTGGCACGGCTGTTGTCATATAGCACGGCTATATGGAAGTGATTGCCTTTCAATCGGAATATCATAAAGTGGCTAAAACAATCGTTGTTAGCCACTTTATATTTTGGTGTCCATGTGAACAGTGATGGCAATAGACTTCTTGCAAGGAATTGGAATGTCATTTCGGCACAGGTAGCTTAATAAGTTGCCGCTTGTATCAGTTCGTCCCATTGCTGTGCAAAGGTCATCATGTCAGGATAAATCAAATCAGCTCCTTCTTCAAGTAACAGCTCATTTGGAAGCGGGCCGCTGTTGATAGCCACGGTAAAGATTTGAGCTGCCACACCTGCCCGTACTCCCATGGGCGCATTTTCCACGACAATTCCTTCCCAAGGTTGAAATCCTCCTGTGAGTTCCAGACCTTTCAAATACGGGTCTGGTGCAGGCTTTCCATGCCGAATACTATAAGCTGTCACGATATGTTCGGGCAGAACGAAGTCCTGAAAATCTTTCGCAACGCGATTGATGAGCGGTTTTTGTGCACTTCCTGTTACAACGCCAATGCGCATGCCACATTGTTTAATTTTGCGCATGATGGCAAGCACCCCTTCGAAGATAGGTGTTTGAGGCATCTCATGAAACAGTCTACCCTTCTCATCGTACATTGCTTGCGCCTCTTTCTCGCTAATCTCACGGTTTTGTTGTGCACGAACTAACATCCGTATGGTGTCAATTCCTTTCATTCCTTCGGTTGCATATACATCTTTTTCCGTCATATCAATGCCGAAAGAGTGCATTGCTTTCTGCCATGCAACGACATGGTGTGGCATGGAGTTGTATAACACCCCGTCCATATCAAAAAGCACGACTTTGGGTGCGAATGTCCCAAAGTCATGCTTTCTTAAATAATTTTCTATGGTTTGTTGATACATTGATCTTATTTCTCGTTTGCCAAACGCTCTTGGATAGCTTTGCTTTCAGCTTCGTATCCAGGTTTATTGAGCAGAGCAAACATGTTTTTCTTGTAAGCTTCTACCCCCGGTTGGTTAAAAGGATTAACGCTTAACAGGTTGCCACTGATGCCACAAGCTATTTCAAAGAAGTAGATGAGCTGTCCGATGTAGTATTCATTCAGTTCGGGAACACTGATTCGGAGGTTTGGAACACCACCGTCTACGTGTGCCAAACGTGTACCTAACTCTGCCATCTTGTTCACTTCATCCACTCGTTTGCCTGCTAAGAAGTTCAATCCGTCAAGATTTTCCTCGTCTTTTGGGAACAACATTTTGCGCTGAGGCTGCTCTATGCTGATAACAGTTTCAAAGATGGAGCGTTCTCCCTCTTGTATCCACTGTCCCATGGAATGAAGATCTGTTGTGAAATCGCAGGCAGCAGGGAAGATACCCTTGTGTTCTTTGCCTTCGCTCTCACCGTAGAGCTGTTTCCACCATTCTGCCATGAAGTGGAGTTTTGGCTGATAATTCACTACAATCTCTATTTTTTTGCCAGCCTGACTGTACAAAGCGTTACGAACAGCTGCATATTGTGCGGCTATATTTTCTTGATAAGGAACGTCTTTGCCCGTTGCCTTTTCCATATCGGTTGCACCTTGTACTAATTCTTTGATGCTGAACCCTGCACACGCAATGGGTAACAAACCTACTGGAGTAAGGACAGAGAAACGTCCACCTACGTTGTCGGGAATGATAAAACTCTTGTATCCCTCTTTGTCGGCACATGTTCTTGCAGCTCCTTTCTTGGCGTCTGTAATGGCTACAATCACTTTCTTAGCCTCTTCTTTGCCACGCTGTTCTTCACATTGTTTTTTCAGCAAGCGGAAGGTAAGAGCTGTTTCGGTGGTCGTACCCGACTTAGAAATATTGATAACTCCAAACTTTTTGTCCTTCAAATAATCGGTAAGTTCTGCTAAATAGTCCTCACCGATATTGTTTCCTGCAAAGAGAATGGTAGGATTTTTTTGATCATTAACCAACCACGCAAATGAGTTGTTCAAAGCCTCTATCACGGCACGAGCTCCTAAATAGCTACCACCAATACCAGCAACAACAACCACTTCGCAATTTTCACGTAGTGTATTTGCACACGCTTGAATGTCGTTAAGAAAATCGGGAGTGATAGACGATGGCAGGTGAAGCCATCCTAAGAAGTCGTTACCGGGACAAGTGCCCTTCTCAAGCGCATCTTGAGCCGCTTTTACCTTTGATTCAAATTCTTCCACTGTTCCTGGTTTCAAGAACTGGGTGGCTTTTGTAATGTCTAAACTAATACTTTTCATTTTCTATTATCTAAATGAATCTGTTAATAACTTAATTTCTATTTGTGGACTGATATGCTCATATAGAATGTTATACACAGCATCCAAGATGGGCATGTTCACGTGCATGTGTTTATTGATTTCTTTCATACACTTCGTTCCAAAATACCCCTCGGCAATCATCTCCATTTCTATTTGAGCACTCTTTACGGAATATCCCTTGCCAATCATCGTACCAAATGTTCGATTGCGTGAAAAGTTTGAATAACAAGTCACTAACAAGTCGCCCAAATAGACAGAGTCGTAAGGACTCCTTTCGATGGGGTGAACAGACATCAAAAATCTATTCATTTCTTGTACAGCATTAGCAATCAAGACTGCTTGGAAGTTGTCGCCATATTTCAAACCGCTACAAATACCAGAAGCTATGGCGTACACGTTCTTCAAGACGGATGAATACTCTATTCCTAACACGTCCGTTGAAATCTTTGTCTTTATCACCTCACTGGCAATCAGCTCTGCGAAAGCTTCTGCTTTCTCAATATTGGAACATCCAATAGTAAGATACGACAACCGGTCTAAAGCCACTTCTTCGGCATGTGAAGGTCCTCCAATAACGGCAAGGTTTTCGTAAGGCACGTCATACACACGATGAAAGTACTCGGAGCATACCACATTTTCATCTGGCACAATACCCTTAATAGCGGTAATAATGAACTTGTCACGCAAACGAGTCTTGAGTTTCTTCAGATGATTCTTAAAGTATGGTGACGGAGTGACAAAGATAAGCGTATCGTAAGCCTCTGCAATTTTATTGATGTCTGATGAAAAGAAGATTTCCCTGATATTGAAATGAAGACTCGTGAGGTAAGCAGGATTGTGCTCCAGTCGTTTGAAATCAGCGATACGGTCGTCACGTCGCATGTACCATCCAATATGATGCGTATGCGATACAACAATCTTAGCAATAGCTGTTGCCCAACTACCGCCACCAATGATTGCTATCTTACCACAGTTGTAATTCATTATTTTTCGTTCTGCATACTACATTGCCATTCGTTCTTCATTTTCTTACCTCTATTATTCTTCATACACAGGAGAAAGTAATGTATGAATGGTGAATGGTAAATTATGAATTCTTTTGGCTTCTGTCAATCCATTCTTGGAATTGCTCTACTTTAGGTTGCTCATAACCCAACTTATATTTCTTGTTGATACCACAGACATTCATTTGCAAGGCTTGTGCTTTTACGTCTTTGATGTCTGAAATCAAATTGTATCCTGCTTTTCTAAAGACAGCAACCCACTGCTCGGGAACACCAATTTCCGCCCACTCTTCAATAGTGCTTTGAGGTATCTTCTTTTCTGGTTTCATTTGCGGGAAGAGCAAAACCTCTTGTATAAACGTTTTTCCCGTCATGAGCATCACCAATCTGTCAATACCAATACCAATACCAGAGGTAGGAGGCATACCATATTGTAGTGCACGCAAAAAGTCATGATCGATAATCATGGCTTCGTCGTCGCCCTTGTCTGCCAATTTCATTTGCTCCTGAAAGCGCTCTTCTTGGTCGATAGGATCGTTTAATTCTGAATAAGCATTTGCCAATTCTTTACCATTTACCATCAATTCAAATCGTTCAGTGAGTCCCGGTTTGCTACGGTGCATTTTGGTAAGTGGCGACATTTCTACTGGATAGTCTGTGATAAAGGTAGGTTGAATATAAGTTCCTTCGCAAAATTCGCCAAAGATTTCATCAATCAGCTTGCCTTTTCCCATGCTATCGTCAATCTCCATGTTGAGTTTCTTGCAGGTTTCTCTTATCTCGTTTTCATCCTTCCCGTTCAGGTCATAGCCCGTTTTCTCTTTAATAGCGTCAAGGATAGGCAACCTTCGGTAAGGAGCCTTGAAGCTGACTAACTGTCCGTCAATCTCTTTTTCGGGACTACCGTTTACGGCAATACATACGGTTTCGAGCAATTTCTCTGTGAATTCCATCATCCAGTTGTAGTCCTTGTATTGTACATATAGCTCCATACAAGTAAATTCTGGGTTGTGGTTTCTATCCATTCCTTCGTTTCGGAAGTTCTTGCCTATTTCGTACACACCCTCGAAACCGCCCACGATAAGACGTTTCAGGTATAGCTCCGTGGCAATTCGCATGTACATATCTATGTTCAATGCATTGAAATGCGTGGTAAAGGGTCGTGCGCTGGCTCCTCCTGCTATCGATTGCAGCGTAGGGGTCTCTACCTCCGTATAGCCTGCATCGTCTAAAACCTTACGCATGGTACGCAGTACGGTGGCACGTTGTAAGAACGTATCCTTCACCCCATCATTCACTACCAAGTCTACATATCGTTGACGATAGCGCAATTCGGGGTCTTCAAATTTATCGTATGCTACACCGTCTTTGTATTTCACAATAGGGAGAGGCTTCAACGCCTTGCTGAGCAGGGTTAAACTTTGTGCATGTACAGAAATTTCGCCCGTTTGTGTCTTGAACACAAAGCCTTTAATGCCCACAAAATCACCAATGTCCATCAATCTCTTAAATACCACATTGTATAAGTCTTTGTTGTCATCGGGGCAAATGTCATCGCGAGTGATATATACCTGTATTCTGCCTTTTGAGTCTTGCAGCTCCATAAAACTTGCTTTTCCCATGATACGGCGTGTCATCATGCGGCCAGCTATCACCACTTCTCGTTTCTCTTCGCCGTCCTGATATTGTTCTTTGATGTCAGTACTGAATGCGTTGGTAGAAAACTCTGCAGCGGGGTAAGGGTCTATGCCCATGTTGCGCAACTCTTGAAGACTCTGTCTGCGACCAATCTCTTGTTCGCTCAATTCTAAAACGTTCATATATTGATTATAGCTATTTTTATATATGTGAGAATCATGCCAACAATCACTCCAACGTTGATGGTGGAGTTTGCGTGGCATTACCAATTGATGCAAAAGTACGAAATAATTCTGAATGTGCCTATTATTTCATATTTTTTTATAAATATGTGTAACATGAAAGAGGGCACAATTTAATTTGTAATTTGTCCTAAAAAATGACAAAAAAACGGGTGTTTATTTTTTGCAAAATAGAAAAAAATATGGGGTTCTGAGCATAGATTTTTTTCTTAAAACGAGCAAAAATTGCAACGAATTAGACAAACCCATGGAGATAAGACGCCAAAATACATACTTTTGTCTGCTTAGTATATGTTGACAGACCGCTTAACCCATTACTTCAATCCGTCTAACTCATTGCTTTAATGTCTTATCCCTGCTTTTTATTCGGCTCAAAAAGTGCTATTATCGCCTTAACCTTCTGATATTCATTGCATTATAGATTCTTCGAAATGCTGCGCATATTTGCAAGCAAGTGGAAGTGTGTTGGCAAATATGAAAGTTATGAGAGGGACTTTGTAAAGAAAAATTTCTGTGTTTTTGTAACTATTTTGGCGTTTTTATATAGTCGTTTTTAGTAAAAATACAGGACAAAAGAAGTGCGCGTCTTTACCATATTGTATCACTTTTTTATCCGCCTGATTATACCTCTTTAAGCAAATCTAAAATTTCTTCCTGCGTCAACGTCCGAACCATATCCCCACCTTCTAACAAAGAATCAGCGAGGTCGCGCTTGGTTTTGTGCAGACGTATGATTTTCTCCTCAATGGTATGTTGAGCTATCAAGTGGTAGACCGTCACATCATTGCGCTGTCCTATGCGGTAAGCCCGGTCAGTAGCTTGCTGTTCTATGGCAGGATTCCACCAAGGGTCCAGATGAATGACATAGTTGGCGGCAGTCAGGTTGAGGCCTAATCCGCCTGCCTTCAAGCTTATCAAGAAGAAAGGATAGTTGCCTTTTTGAAACTCATCCACTATCTCTTCTCGTTTTCTGATGGGCGTTGCTCCGTCTAAATATAAATAAGGTAGCTTGATTTTGTCCATCACCTGTCTTACTTCTGCCAAGAAACTTGTAAACTGACTAAACACCAAAGCCCGACCTCCGCTGTCGTTCAAGCTCTCTGCCAAAGCAATAAACGTAGATAATTTGCTACTTGTTTTCTTCCATGTTTTGTCAACCAATGAGATGCTGCATGCCATTTGCCTTAGCTTTGTTATCTCAGACAACGTACTTAGTTTTACTCCTTCTTCCGCCAATGCCAGTTCCTCTGCCTTTTTCCGATGCAATTCATACATCGCCAGCTCGTTGTCAGACAATTCTACGGGTAAGTTGATATCATTCTTCTCTGGTAACTCTTCGATTACCTCACCCTTTGTGCGCCGTAACAGAAATGGAGAAATGAGTTTTTTCAGCTGTCCCTGTCGCTCTTTATTCTTATTTTCCTCAATCGGTATGATATATTTTTTCTTAAATTGCTCGGCGTTCCCCAACAATCCAGGATTGATGAATTGAAACAAATTCCACAATTCTGACAAATGGTTCTGTATGGGTGTACCAGTGAGTATGACCTTTCGTTCGGCTTTTAGCATCATTGCCGCTTTAGACATCTTCGTGTTGGGGTTCTTAATGGTATGAGCCTCATCAAGAACTACCACGTTCCAGCTTTTTTGTGACAGTTGTTGTTGGTGAATCGTCAGCAATGCGTATGTGGTGACGAGCACCTCGTTACGGCTTATCTGCTCTATGGCCTGTTCCCTATTCACCTCGTCATTCAGCACAAAAACGTTGAGCGTTGGAGCAAACCGGCTTAACTCTTTTCTCCAGTTTGGCACTAATGACGCCGGAACCACTATCAAGGAAGGTCCGCTTTGTGCTTGTTCTAACAGTAAAGTAATCGTTTGCAGCGTCTTACCTAATCCCATGTCATCAGCCAAACACGCCCCCGCTCCCCACGCGGTGAGTTTTGACATCCACTCAAATCCCACTTCTTGATAGTTTCTTAACTGCGCGTTAAGCGTTTTAGGTACTTGCGGATGCAGTTTTTCCGCATCTTTCATTTTTTGTATCAATGCATCTACTGCCGCATTTCGCTTCACATGAATATCAGAATGGTTCACAACCTCATCCATAAGTCCAACAGCCGCAGGAACCATCAACAAATGCGACCTGTTTTCTGTTGTTGCTGTATCGATTTGTTGCAGAATGCGTTTTAAGTCGTTACTCAGTTTTATGTATTCATTGTCGCCTATCTTTACATACTTGCTTTTATCGCTTAGGTGCATTTGTTGCAACAGCTGGTACAGCGACATCATCTTCTCGTTATCAATGCACACATCTCCCACGACTTCAAACCAATTGTTCTTAGACTTCAGAGCAATGTTAAAGTTCGAGCAATTCAGTTTGCCCCTATACTTTATCCTACAGTTTTCGAGCCATTCCATTTCGCATGTTTCATTATTCTGCTGTACCCATTCAATGAGAGGCAACAATTGCACGATGCTGATTGTAATGGAGTCGGTAATGGAGGATAATTCAAGTGTCTGTGCCTCATCCATGATTTCCAATTCTGCGAGTTTATCTTCTATGGTTTTCAAGTTAGATTTCTCCTTCTTTAACTTTCTAACCACGATGCACTTCTCTCCCTTGACTTCCGTAATCGTACTTACGCTCCCCTGCCCTGGCACAAAGTCGAAGTGTTCAATAGGATGAACAACAAAGGATAGCCTGAAATATTCTTCTTCCATGGGGGCAACACGCAAAGCGATGACCGCTTTGCCTTCTACCTTTTTTATTTGTTCCAATCCTTCTACCATGTTCGAGTGAACCTGTGTTTTTCCTCCGATTGACTGTATGAGACGGATTAGCATCTGTTCGGCCTCTGCAGGATATGTCTTTTGTGACAAGATAGTTTGATAAACCTTTTGCTCATATGGCGTTATATTAAATATCGAGTAATCTGTTTCTGAGTTTTTAACAAAGCATTTTCCTATCGCATTGTTTTGTATCTCATCGGCAATGTTGGATGATACGCCAAAACTGTTGTCTTTGTTTTTATTAATAATTAAGAAAGGTCTGTCTGAATGTATCGACACGGGGTGCATGTCATAGCTGCTTCCGCAAAAAACACGATTGCAGTTCTCTAACAGATAAATATATTTTCGTAGATATATGTCGTATTCCCATAGTTCTACACTATTTGAAAATGCGATATCCGTTTCATCCATACAATTGTCATGTAGATTTTTAAATGTCCTTATGGTTAATTCCCTCCCTACCGACCAAGTTCCATTTTTTAATCGTTTCTTCAAGATAGGGATAATCCTTTCGAACATAATAAGATACACCAGTTGCGTATCGCTGCTACCTTTTTTCGTTTCTTGCTTTTGCTCCTGCGTGTATGCCAATAAATCTTCTAATTTAGTTACCCAAAAAGGCTTGACGTCCAACCGTTCTAACAATGAGCTTTTTGCCAAACGCCGCATCTTCACACCATCTTCGTCATTGGTTTTGCAGCATTGTGTTTCGGTGTTTAAGAAAGCCGCATGGGTAGTTCCTGCCGTTTGCTCAAAAAGTGCGATTAGTTCGTTTTTTATATTCAGTTGCTTTATGATTGCGCATGCTAAATGTTTTATGGCGTTATTTTCATTATTCGCATCGAACACTTTGAGCACAACACCGTTCATAAGATTTACGTTCTGCTTTTTACAGAAAAAATAATAAAGCGGGGCTATCAGTATTTGATTTTCCTCCGAGGAACGCATACATTCCAACGCCACCAGTTTTTCTAATTTATTTTTACCTTTTTCTTCTTTTAACAACAATAAAGATAGCGTATAGTAAAAATTAATAATGCAATTTCCATAAACTGCATTATTGTATGTCAACTCTTTTTTTCTTGTCGATATTACTTTTACAAAGAGTTTGTAGGCATTTGCATAATCAGATTGATACAGCGAGGCAATTGCGTAAATAAGCAGGGCGTATGACGTGATGGGTTGTTTCTCCGAGTCAATACACATCTTTCCTGTTCCCAAATAATAATAGAAGGCGAAAACAGTGGTGGAATGAATCAATAAATTCCGTTCTCCGCCAAGCATCACCGCCCGTAAATACTCCCAGTCAACGTCCATGTCTTTTAACAACATGTTATATAAGATATTATCAAGCTGAGTACTTAGAAATGATGTTGGAATATTTTTCACAAATGTCTCATAGTCAGGATTACCAAAGACGTAAGACACCTCTTCAACCAAATCTTTTAAGATGCCTGCTATATAATCTTTATTTTTTATACTTATTCTTTCGGAAAACAATCCATACAGAATCTCAGTGTGCTTGATGGCATCCTTATACTTCACCTTGTCATGATAATATGTATACAGGCTATCATACAGGGGGAAGAACAAATCGTCCTTAATTTCTCTCAGAAGACAAAGATAAATGGACGGATGTACTCTGAACCGCTTAGCTGTGCCATAGAATCCACTATCTATAACGAAAAATCCTTGTTTATACAAATGGTGGAATGTTTTTTCAAAAAGGCTCTCTACCATTATCTGGCCTGCCACTTTTTTCCACTCATTCTCGGTCATACTTAATTCGTATAATAATGTCATGGTCTTCAGAACCGTGATCTCGTTATTATTCAAGTTTGAAACATTCATCTCGCAAGTTATTCAGTAATTCACGTTTATTATAAAGTTACACGCATCTGCTTTTTTTGTAACAATCTTCAAAAAGGCAATAAAAACATCATAGAAAAAATTGCTCTCTAAACAGTCATGAAGCAACGGTGTCTAATGCTTACGTTGCAACAACCTCACCATAAGTTGAGCAGCATTTTTGGAAGCAATTTTGTCACCTAACAAATGAGCGACGTCAGCATAGCCCTGAAGCATTTTAGACCTATTCGCGTGATTGGGCAATATTTGCTGCAACGCATCTGCTATTTGAGGAACGGTAAAACGGTCGGCGAACAGCTCTGACACAATCTCTTTATCCGCAATCAAATTTGCCAAGGAGATATATTTTACCGTCATGACATGATTGAAAGCAAAACGAACAAGTTGTGGCACAGGCGTCTTATAACATACCACTTGCGGAACATCCAGCAGGGCAGTCTCTAACGTTGCCGTTCCACTTGTCACCAAAGCAACGGTGGCATGTGACAGCAATGCGTACGTTTGGTTTTTGACCATGCTCACGTTTGAACCTAACAGAAAGCGATTATAATATGAATCATCAATGGAAGGAGCGCCCGCCAATACAATTTGATAGCCAGACACCTTATTTGCAGCTTCAATCATGGCAGGCAGGTTGTCCTTGATTTCCTGTTTTCTGCTTCCCGCCAGCAAAGCAATGATCGGTTTGTGTCTGTCAAGACCATTCCTAACCGTAAATTCATCAAAACTTTCAGCATACGTTTCATTGAATTGCCGAACCTCATCTGCTGTAGGATTACCAACATAATGAATGGGAAAGTGATGTTTTCCTTCAAAGAAAGCTACCTCAAACGGCAGAATGGAGAAAAGTTCGTTGACATCTCGCTTGATTGACTTGATGCGGTATTCTTTCCAAGCCCATATTTTAGGGGCGATATAGTAAAAAATTGGGATGTCTGTATGTGTTTTTATATAATGTGCAATCTTTAGATTAAAACTCGCATAATCAACAAGAATAACAACATCTGGCTGCCATGTCAAGATATCTTGCTTACACTGTTTCATGTTGCGATAGATTGTCGGGAGATTCATCAATACGGGTATAAAGCCCATGAATGCCATTTCACGATAATGTTTGACTAATGTTCCACCAACCTGCTGCATTAAATCGCCACCAAAGAAACGAAATTCTGCAGCTGGGTCTTCTTTTCTTAAAGACATCATCAAATGCGAAGCATGCAAATCACCACTGGCTTCTCCTACTATTAAATAATACCGCATAAACTACACTTTATTTGAACGCCTCCTATCTTCTGCTCTTTAGACAAACAAGAGGCACGAATTACTCGATTTCCCAATGTTTTATTTTAGACATAAACTCATAAGCAGTCACATCCATGGTGATGGGTGTAACGGCAACATAGCCATGATTGAGCGCCCATTGGTCGGTATCGGCATTTTCAGGTTCATCATTTTGATACCTTCCCACTACCCAATAGTAATCGTAGGCACGAGGATGATGTGCGGTGACAATTTCGTCCACCCATCTCCCATAAGTCATACGGCACACCTTTAAGCCTTGAAAAGATTCTTTTGCGGGGAAGTTAACATTCAAGCAAACACCCTTTGGCAGCCCTTCGGCAAGCACTTTTTTAACTAATTGTACCACATAAGGTCGCAAAGGCTCAAGGTTCGCATCTTCATTGTAATAACAACTGGAGAACGCTATAGAGGGAATGTATTTCAAACATCCTTCCATAGCCACGCCCATTGTACCAGAATAATGGGTATTCACCGTGGAATTATCTCCATGATTGATGCCGCCTAAAATAAGAGAGGGCTTCCTATCAGTGCACAACTCACTCATCGCTAATTTGATGCAGTCGACAGGTGTACCGCTGCAAGACCATACTGGGACGGTTCCAATATTATTTCTACGCTTCAAACGCAGATATTCAACCGAAGAGAAAGCACAAGAGTATCCAGACCGCGCATGCTCAGGTGCGCAAACAATGACATCTGCCAAGTCGGAAACCATGTCTACCAAGGCACGAATCCCAGGAGAATGATAACCGTCGTCATTAGAAATTAAAATGAGAGGAGTTTCGTTTTGCATCTTTTTTTTATTATTTATAAAACATCGCAATCAGCTTCGTAAGTTTTCTTAACATAGAAAGTACGTGAGCATTGCCTAACCAATAGGTTTTTACTGATTTACCTACAAAAGTACGAAAAAAGGTTTAAAAGGTGGCTTTCTCAACCAAAATATGTAACTTTGCAATTCAATATTGTCTTAAGAAGGATTCATAGATATGGGAAAAATTATAGCATTAGCAAATCAAAAAGGAGGGGTTGGAAAGACAACCACAACTATCAACTTAGGAGCTTCATTAGCCACACTTGAAAAGTCTGTATTGATTGTCGATGCTGACCCTCAAGCCAATGCATCCAGTGGTTTAGGAGTAGACCTCAAAGAGGTGGACTGCTCAATCTACGAATGCATTATCAACAAGGCTGATGTACGTGATGCCATCTATACCACAGATATTGATGGCTTAGATATCATTCCGAGCCACATTGATTTAGTGGGTGCCGAAATAGAGATGCTCAACCTTGATAATCGTGAAAAAATTATCAAACAAATCTTAGAACCCATCCGAAAAGAATACGATTTTATCTTAATTGACTGTAGTCCCTCATTAGGTCTTATCACTGTGAATGCCCTCACAGCTGCCGATTCGGTCATTATTCCTGTGCAATGCGAATATTTTGCATTGGAAGGAATTAGCAAGTTGCTCAACACGATTAAGATTATCAAGAGTAAACTCAATACCAAATTAGAAATTGAAGGATTCTTACTCACCATGTACGATAGTCGGTTGAGGTTAGCCAACCAAATTTATGACGAGGTAAAACGCCACTTCCAAGAATTAGTTTTCAAGACGGTGATTCAACGAAATGTAAAGCTCAGTGAGAGTCCAAGTCATGGATTGCCTGTTATTTTATACGATGCAGGGTCTTCAGGTGCTAAAAACCACTTGGCATTAGCGAAAGAAATTATGAGCAAGAACGTTTAATTCAAAATAAAGAAGGGGCTAACATTCAAAAAAGGTGAGATGCACCAAACGAATGAAATGGAGCTTCCTCGCTAACAAAAAGACACCTCCACTAAGATTATTCAACATCAGCATATAAACAATAGATATTCATGGCAGTACGCAAGAAATTCAGCCAGTCGGGAAAAGGTAGTGCTTTAGGTCGCGGACTTGATGCACTCATTTCCACTGATGACATCCAGACGCAAGGTAGTTCAACTATTAATGAAATTCCAATAGAACAAATTGAAGCAAATCCCAATCAGCCTCGTCGCGAATTTGATCAAGAGGCATTGGAAGAATTGGCATCAAGTATTCGAGAAATTGGTATCATTCAACCCATCACCCTACGCCAAGTCGCTACTGACAAATACCAAATCGTAGCTGGTGAGCGTCGTTGGCGTGCCTCACAAATAGTTGGTTTGGAGGCTATACCTGCGTATATTCGAACGATAGATGACGAAACTGTCATGGAGATGGCTTTGGTTGAGAATATTCAGCGCGAAGACCTCAATGCCATTGAAATTGCACTGGCTTACGAAAAGCTCATGGAGAAGAGTGGCATGACGCAAGAGAAAGTGTCCAAACACGTAGGGAAAAGTCGCACTGCCATTACAAATTACTTACGTCTGCTCAAACTTCCTGCACAAGTCCAAATGGCTTTGCAGAAGAAAGAAATAGACATGGGACACGCCAGGGCTTTATTGGCAATAGACAGTCCTTCCCAACAAATCAAACTTTTCAAAGAGGTGGTAAAGAATGCCTACTCAGTGAGGAAAGTAGAAGAGTTAGCTCAACAACTCAAAAATGGAGAGGATTTACAAACAGCTAAAAAGAAGATGAACACAAAAAAGAGCATGCCAGAAGAATATGACATGCTGAAAAAGCGTTTGTCCTCTTTCTTGGATACCAAAGTTCAATTAACTTGTTCTGCCAATGGCAAGGGGAAAATAAGCATCCCGTTCGCCAATGCAGCGGAATTAGAAAGACTGATGAACATCTTTGATCATCTGAAAGATTAACCGTCGATTGTGAAAATATCCACCGAACATACTTTCTGCGTCATCCAGTATTGTTGCCTACTCATACTGTTGCTTTCCGTTACCAGCGTAAGAGCGCAGGTACCGACCAATGACAGTATCCCTGACAGCGATCCTCGCATCATCTTAGGCGATGTTGACACTAAAGTCATTCCTGCTGAAGCTGCGCTTTCTCCTCAAGACACATTGGTTTTCAAGGACAATGGGAAAGTAAGTAAAAAGGTTCAGCGCGACTGGAACAAGTGGCGTCCAGACGCAAAAAGGGCGATGTGGTTGGCTATCGTTTTACCCGGAGCAGGACAAATATACAACCGTAAATACTGGAAATTGCCGATTGTATATGGTGGATTCGTTGGATGTATGTATGCTTTGCGTTGGAACAACCAAATGTACCATGATTATTCACAAGCATATATCGACCTGATGGATAATGATCCTCATTCAGAAAGCTACAAACAGTTTCTACATTTGGGTAACCAAATCAATGAATCAAATATAGAGCGATATAAAGAATTGTTCCGCAAGCGCAAAGACCGCTACCGAAGATGGCGTGACTTGAGTGTTTTCTCTATCATTGGGGTTTATGCGCTGTCCGTAATTGATGCCTATGTAGATGCATCATTGTCCGAATTCGACATCTCTGATGATTTAAGTTTAAGAATCGAACCCACCATCATGCAAAAGGATGCCATTCACCGACAGCTACTACCTGAAGGATTTGGTATACAATGCCGATTCACATTTTAATGTTCGGACAGAACTATTTTATACAGAAAATATTTCAATAATGAAAAAAACTTGTTTATACATTGCGACTATGCTTGCTGTCTTCTCAACCTCTCTACATGCACAGGTAGTAGATGACGAGACAGAAATCATAGTAACCAACGAAAAAGGAGAAAACGAAACTATTGACCTTCCTGAGGCGCTTACGTCTGAGATTGACAGTCTGCTTCATTTGTACAACACCAAAACCTATCTAAGGAAAGACGCTGATTGCAACTTACCGAATGTCAACAGAACTTACGAGCCTGATGTTTACAAACAACGCTTACGCCGCCTTCCTACGATTATGGAAATGGCTTACAACGACGTTGTCCAAAAGTTCATTGACCGATATACCAACCAACTGCGAAATTCGGTAAGTATCATGCTCGGGGCTTCCAATTTCTACATGCCTATTTTTGAACAAGCCTTAGAGACATACAGCTTACCTTTAGAATTAAAATATCTTCCTGTCATTGAGTCGGGGTTGAATCCCTTAGCCGTCTCACGAGTAGGAGCTACTGGATTGTGGCAATTCATGTTGGCTACAGCCAAGAACTACGGACTGGAAGTGAACTCGCTATTAGATGAGCGATGCGATCCTATCAAGTCATCGTACGCTGCTGCCAATTACCTAAAAGACCTATATCGCATCTTTGGCGATTGGAATTTGGTCATTGCCGCCTACAATTGTGGTCCCGACAAACTCACACAAGCCATTCACAGAGCGGGTGGAAGCAAGGATTATTGGAAGATATATCCCTATTTGCCACGCGAAACGCGTGGGTACGTACCAGCGTTCATTGCTGCCAATTACGTAATGAACTATTATTGCGAGCACAATATCTGTCCAATGACGACCGATTTGCCTGCAAAGACAGATACTATCGTGGTGAGCAAAGATGTACATTTTCAGCAAATTGCTGATGTACTCAAGATGAACAAAGAACTCATCAAGTCCCTCAATCCACAGTACCGTCGTGATATTGTCATTGGCTACACCAAACCTTCTACGCTCAGATTGCCCGTTCCGATGATTAATGCCTTTATTGATCAGCAGGATTCCATCTATGCACACCAAGCTGACGTGCTACTTTCCAAACGCACTGAGGTGAAAGTCAATGAAGATATACCTGACTTCACAGGCAATAGAACGAACATCAACTCCACACGTAAAACTTATTCGTCAAAACGTAGCAAGAGCAGAAAGCACCGTCAGCGGCGCTCCACTAAAAAGTCTGTCACCGTTAGAAGTGGAGATACGCTTTCCGAAATAGCAGCACGCAATAATACAACCGTCAAGAAATTAAAGAAATTGAACGGCATCAAGGGGTCTAATATTCGCAAGGGAAAGAAGATCAGAGTTAAATAACCATTGTTTTTGTAAGAGGACGATTATGGACGAGCAAAATATGAAAGATACGCAAAAGCAGGTCGATGAAGATAAAATCATTCAAGACGCATTTCAACACCTGTTAGATACCTACTTAGCTTCACGCCACAGAAAAAAGGTGGATATCATTACCAAAGCTTACAATTTTGCGCGTCAAGCGCACAAAGGAGTACGGCGTCTTTCGGGCGAGCCTTATATCCTCCACCCTATTGCGGTTGCACAAATAGCCTGCGAGGAGATGGGATTGGGGTCTACCAGTATCAGCTCTGCCCTTCTGCACGATGTGGTGGAAGACACAGACTATACGGTAGAAGACATCGAAAATATCTTTGGTCACAAAATCGCCCAAATTGTGGATGGACTCACGAAGATTAGCGGTGGTATTTTTGGTGATAGAGCATCTGCCCAAGCGGAAAACTTTAAGAAACTGCTCCTCACCATGAGCGACGATATTCGCGTCATACTCATCAAGATATGCGACCGTCTGCACAACATGCGCACCTTAGAGTCGCAACCCGCTAATAAACAATACAAGATTGCCGGAGAAACACTCTATATTTATGCGCCATTAGCAAACAGGTTAGGGCTGAACAAGATTAAGACCGAGCTTGAAAATCTTAGTTTCAAATTCGAACATCCCGAAGAATATCAAGATATTACCAATAAACTTTCATTTACGAAAGAACAGCGAGAACGCCTTTTCGAACAATTTACAGGCCCGATTCGAGAGACACTTGACGCCATGGGTGTCGATTATGAAATAAAGGCGCGCGTCAAAAGTCCTTATTCGATATGGAATAAGATGCAAACCAAGCACATTACTTTTGACGAAATCTATGACATCTTGGCGGTTCGTATTATCTTCACACCACAGGTCAGAGAAGACGAAATTAATGAATGTTTCAAAATATATGTGGCTATCAGTCGCATCTATAAGTCGCATCCCGACCGTCTTCGCGACTGGCTCAACCATCCCAAAGCCAACGGATATCAAGCGCTGCACGTTACCTTGATGAGCAAACAGGGACGCTGGATAGAGGTTCAAATCCGAAGTGACCGAATGAACGAGGTGGCAGAACAAGGATTTGCGGCTCATTGGAAATATAAGGAAAATGGCGAATACACAGAAGATGAGGGCGAACTCAATGAGTGGTTGCGAACTATCAAAGAGATATTAGACGATCCGCAACCTGACGCAATGGATTTTTTGGATACTATCAAACTGAATCTCTTCGCCTCTGAAATTTTTGTATTCACCCCTAAAGGCGAAATCAAGACCATGCCAGCAGGCTGTACTGCACTCGACTTTGCCTTCCAAATCCATACTCTCCTCGGCAGTCATTGCATTGGCGCCAAAGTCAACCATAAATTAGTTCCACTAAGTCACAAGCTCCAAAGTGGAGACCAAGTAGAGATTCTCACCAGTAAATCGCAGCGTGTACAACCCTCATGGCTCAATTTTGCCACAACAGCCAAAGCAAAGGGAAAGATTCAAGCCATGCTCAGGCGCGATAATCGCGAGAAACAAAAAGAGGGAGAGGTTATCCTTCGGGCTTGGTTGGAACGAAACGACATGGAGATGACCACAGGTGTACTCAACAAACTGTGCGAATTTCATCATCTCAAGAAACACGAAAGTCTCTTCTTATGTATTGGTAACAAATCGATTATCCTAACCGAAAAAGATCTTGATGAGCTGCAAAACAAAAAGAAGGGTGGAACACCGAGCAAGTGGCTCAAGTATATTCCTTTCATTGGACACGACAAAAAAGGCGAAGAGCAACAAACGGTTGAGCCCCTAACCATCGAAGATTCCTACAATAAGAAAAAACCTATCATTATTAACGATAGCAACATCGATTCGCTCATCTTCCCTAACTGCTGTCATCCCATACCCGGTGACGACATCTTAGGGTTTATTGACAATCAAAACCATGTGGAAATACACAAGCGCAACTGTCCTGTTGCCAGCAAACTAAAGTCGAGTTATGGCAACAGACTGTTGGATGCGAAGTGGGATATGCTCAAAACAAGGTTCTTCGATGCCACGATAGAAATCAAGGGCATCGACCGAAAAGGCATGCTACACGATGTGGTGGATGTCATTTCGGACGAGATGAATGTCAATATGCACAAGATTACGCTCTCCAGTCATGAAAACATTTTCACAGGAATCATTGAGATAAAAGTTCACGACCGTCAGGAAGTAAAGAATGTTATCAATGGATTGAAAAAAGTAGAAGGGTTACAAGAACTGCAACAAATTATGTAAAGGACGGGGTTATCAATTGGCTTTGTCAGATTGCGAGGCTGTTTTTGTGGTCAATTTGTTTATGGGAGAAGGCATATATCGAGCTATACGACTGAACGAACAAGCAGATTGAACCAAAAAGAGACCGCATGATGACAAAACATAAATCGACCAACAGAAAAAAACTTTATGGTGGTAATAGATAGAACAGCCCTAAATACTTAGTGGACGGATGAACGAGAAGAAGCGTCTCCTCACACTATTACGTCCAACTGCTTACGCAGTTCCTGCAATTCATCTCTAACAGAAAGCAACGTATCCAAAATTTCAGAACTCGTTTCTACCCCCTTGCGGTTAGAACTCAACACCTTGCGAGCAGCAGACAGCTTAAACCCTCTGACCTTGACAAGGTTATAAATAATCCGAATGTCCTCAACATTGGCATCGGTATACTGTCGTACCTTGTTAGAACCCACCGTCTTTGGACGTAAATTAGGAAACTCTGTCTCCCAATATCTCAAAGTACTTTCGTTGATACCAAACATTTGGGCAACTTCTTTGATAGAATAATAGAGTTTTACGCTCTTGTTTGTATTCAATGCCATGGCGATATATCTTTTTGCAAATGTAGATAAAATTTTCGAATTATACGTCAGCAAAATAAAGAAAGCGCTTTTTCTTTAGCGGAAAAATACATTTGCTGAATATGCTACGCCCTCCTTTCACATTTCATTCATTCTTTCTCACTCTGCATAAGTCCACCCATTGCTATCCCTGCGAAGCAACATTAAGATAATTCTCCAGCAGTTGTGCTGTTTGCGTTTCAGCAAAGACGCGCTGAAAGCGCAAAAGGAATGAAAAAATGTGCCGCTCAAACTTCTACTGTGCATTGTCATTTTTATTGACAACAGCACCAAAATGCTGGCAATATTTACAAACAACATGCACCAAGGGCGAAAATACGCCAAAAATGGAGAACTTTGATAACAACCTATGAATCAACATATTAACAAAAACCGACAAATAAAAGCAAGAATTACACTAATGTTTCAAGTCCCAAAACATTCATTTTGTAGCGTTATCTACTGTTTCCAATGCTATTAAGTCATGCTAATAGCGATGCTAAAGCATGCTAATAACGACATTATCTCAATGCTTCAATCCCAGCAAAGCATGCAATGACACCTTTCAAGGCATGATTTCATGCCTTCAACCCCTTTTCGTTTCTCTATTTTGAGAATTTCTATAACCCTCTTTTTTGTCAGTTTTTAGGACAAAACATACCCTTTTCCACCCTACTGTGTAATTCATTTTCCCAAACAGATACTTGAAATTCGGTTAATCTCTTCGTGTTTTTATCCAAAGAGCCTCGTACCAATTTCAACAGATAATTTTGGTGCTTCCTGCTTTTTTTTATAATTTTGCTCCTTAATTAAAGAAGTGAAACATTTACACATTGCACGAACAAAAATATAAATGACAATGATGACAGCAAACGAGATACGTGAATCGTTCAAGAAATTCTTTGAGTCGAAAGGACACACCATCGTGGCTTCGGCACCCATGGTTATCAAAGACGACCCCACCCTGATGTTTACCAATGCAGGCATGAACCAATGGAAGGACATCATTCTGGGCAACAAACAACCTGAGCCACGCCGCAGAGCTGACTCGCAAAAGTGCCTCCGCGTGAGTGGAAAGCACAACGACCTTGAGGAAGTGGGACGAGACACTTACCACCACACGATGTTCGAAATGCTCGGCAACTGGAGTTTTGGCGACTACTTTAAGGAAGGCGCCATTGATTATGCGTGGGAATATTTGGTGGACGTACTGCACTTGGATCCAAAAGATTTGTATGTGACGGTGTTTGAAGGCTCACCCGAAGAAAACATCCCACACGACAGTGAGGCAGAGAAGTATTGGCGCAAGCACCTGCCAGCCAACCATATCATCAATGGCAATAAGCACGACAACTTTTGGGAAATGGGAGATACGGGACCTTGCGGTCCCTGTTCGGAGATACACGTAGACTCACGTTCGGACGAAGAGAAAGCACAACTACCCGGACGGGAATTGGTGAACAAAGATCACCCACAGGTCATTGAGATTTGGAACATCGTATTCATGCAGTTCAATCGCAAGGCCGATGGTTCTTTGGAGCCACTCTCCATGAACGTTATTGATACCGGAATGGGATTCGAGCGATTAGTCAGAATGCTGCAAGGAAAGAATTCTAACTACGACACCGACATCTTTCAACCATTCATCCATGAGATGGAACGCCTGTCGGGCAAGAAATATGGCGAGCAAGAAGATGTAGATGTGGCGATGCGTGTAGTGGCTGACCACCTTAGAGCCGTAGCTTTCTCCATCGCTGATGGGCAACTGCCCAGCAATGCCAAGGCGGGTTACGTCATTCGTCGCATCCTCCGACGTGCCGTTCGCTATGCCTACACGTTCTTAGGGCAGCGCGAAGCTTTTGTGTATAAATTACTCCCGGTACTCGTAGACGAAATGGGAGGAGCATATCCTGAACTCGTTGCCCAACGTGAGTTGATTGGCAAGGTGATGAAAGAAGAGGAAGACTCGTTCTTGCGAACACTCGAAAAAGGTATCAACCTGTTGAGCAACGCCATGGATGAGCTGAAGAAAGCAGGCAAGACGCAAATCGATGGCGAACAAGCCTTCCGCCTTTTCGATACCTATGGCTTTCCGCTCGACCTCACGGAACTGATATGTAGAGAGCACGGATTCAGCGTTGACGAGCAACAGTTCCATGCAGAAATGCAGAAACAGAAAGACCGTGCCCGCAATGCCGCACAAGTGGAAAACAGCGACTGGGTAGAAATTAGACAAGGCGAACAGCAGTTTGTGGGCTACGACTATACCGAATACGAATGCCACATCTTGAAGTATCGCAAAGTAACCCAGAAAAAAAATAGTTTTTACGAGGTCATCTTGGACTTCACACCCTTCTATGGAGAAATGGGAGGACAGGTAGGCGACCAAGGTGTCTTGGTGAGCGAACACGAGACGGTGGACGTGATAGACACCAAACGTGAGAACAACCAAAGCATTCACATCATCAAACAACTGCCACAACATCCCGAGGCTGACTTTATGGCTTGCGTGGATACTGACAAACGTGACGCCTGTGCGGCAAACCATACAGCCACTCACCTACTGGATTATGCACTCAAGCAGGTGCTTGGCGACCATGTGGAGCAAAAGGGATCGTATGTGTCGCCGGACACGTTGCGCTTCGATTTCTCGCATTTCCAAAAGGTGACCGATGAGGAAATCAGACAGGTAGAGCGGTTGGTAAACGACCTCATTCGTCAAGACATTCCCTTGGACGAACATCGTGACACACCAATAGAAGAGGCGAAGGAAATGGGAGCCGTTGCATTGTTTGGTGAAAAATATGGCGACAAAGTGCGAGTAGTGCGTTTCGGACCGTCATGTGAGTTCTGTGGAGGCATTCATGCCAAGAGTACAGGACGCATCGGACTGTTCAAAATCCTATCCGAGAGTTCGGTAGCTGCTGGTGTTCGTCGCTTCGAAGCCATTACTGGCCGCAAGTGCGAAGAAGCGATGTATGCCATAGAAGACACAGTGAAGACCATCCGCAGTTTGTTCAATAATGCTAAGGACTTGAAAGGAGTCATCGAAAAGTACATGGACGAACACGCCACCATGCGCAAGGAGATAGAACAGTTCCAAGCACAAGCGGTGCAAAGAACCAAAGACGAGCTCATCAAACGTGCAGAGGCTGTCAATGGGGTTACCGTTATCAAGGCGGTATTGCCTATCGATGGCAACGCTGCTAAGGACTTGGTGTTCAAGATTCGTGAAGCTATACCGTCGCATTTGCTTTGCGTCATCGGATCTACGGCACAGCAAAAGCCACTTCTGAGTGTTATGCTGAGCGAAGATATGGTGAAAGACCACGGATTGAATGCAGGTCAAATGGTTCGTGAAGCAGCCAAACTCATCCAGGGAGGCGGTGGCGGACAACCGCATTTCGCATCGGCTGGCGGCAAGAATGTAGATGGTATCAGCGCTGCGGTAGACAAAGTTATTGAGTTGGCGCACCTATAAATAAAGATCATCATCAAAGGCAAATGCCTTTTTCGGTAGGATATTTTCACAAAAACCGCATCCCAACACCATGGAGATGCGTTTTTTGTTTTTATTTTCTACATCGCCTATACCATATAAATAAAGTATCACGGGCAAACAGTCTTTTACTAAGAACCTACAAAATATCAACATCTTAGTCCAAACACCCAAAATACTACTATTGTAAATCACCCGAAAGCTATTACCCAAACTTTTTTTGATACAAGGTAGTCTCATGCGTACACCCACATAATGACATTTGATTCAAATATTGATGTTACACTCAATTATCATATCAAAAAGGGAATAGTATTTGAACATAATATCATTTATTTGGAAAAAAAGGTGTATTTTTGCAATATCTTATAAAAATAACTGAACAAACCAATTATCATATAAGAATTTAGGAAATTACTAACCATCCTTATCATAAAAACAACATTCATGAAGTATCAACTTTTACTACTTGCATTTTTATCTTCTGCCCTTGGCACTTCAGCACAACAGTTTGAGAAAGTGGACAAGAGCAAATACAAGGATTATACACCTACTTACGCCCCAGACCCTTCGCTGATGCGTAACATCAGAGGAAAAGCCGGCAAAGTAGACATGCGCACCCGAGCAACGAAGACCCCGCTGCCCGCTTATGTCAACAATGCCAATGCCAAATGGTTCCCACCTATCTTCGGACAAACAGGTGGGTCGTGTGGTGCATCATCACGTATTGGCTATATGATGACATACGAATGGAATGCTTTTAGGCTCTCAGATGCATCGAAGATTGAACATCGATTGCCGCCACACTTTGAGTATCCGTTTTCATACAATGGACTCACCAAAGATCACATGGCACAGTATATAGGCTATCCTACCGGCGATGTGTACGGAGGTTGGGACATAAGCAGCATTTACGGAGCATACGAAGTTGATTCTAATGACGCTGGATGGATGCAAGGCTATGACCGTTGGTACAACGCCATGTTCAACCGCATCACAGGAACGGCTAACTTTCCTAAAGGATCGAACACCCCTGAAGGAATGGAAGCTATCAAGCGTTGGCTATTCAACCATAATGGCGACCCCTCATGGCCTACCATTACCGATGAAAATGGTACCCATATTGTAGGTGGCATTGCTGGTTTGGGCTGTGGTATATCGGGCTGCGTCATGCAAACGGTAGCCGATGTGGACGCCAACAGAAAGGCAGGCGTCGTTGGTAAACATTACATTGAGAGGTGGAGGTTTGACACTGCCGACCACGCCATTACCTTAGTGGGCTACGATGACCGTGTGGTATTCGACTTAGACAAGAATGGCGTATACGGCGAGGAAAAGAATCGCTTAGGTCAAGACGAGCGAGGCGCATGGATTTTTGCTAACTCATGGGGCGATTGGGCAGATAAAGGGTTGTGCTACGTACCCTACCCAATGGCAGGAGGAGTAACCAACAGCAAGACGGACAAACACATCTTGACGAATGAAGACGGCTCAAAAGTAGAGGTATATACGGGTGGCGGCTGGTGGCCAGAGGTGTACTACCTCCGCCAGAACTATGTGCCGCAACAGACCATGAAAGTAACTATGCAATACAGCAAGCGGTCGGAAATCAGCGTGAAGGTAGGCGTAAGTCAAGACCCCACGGCTACAAAACCACAAAAAGAGTCTGTGTTTAGGTATATCAACTATACAGGTGATGGGGATAAAGACCCTGCCGATGCCGAAACACCACTACTTGGACGATGGGCGGATGGCAAAATGCACCACGAACCAATGGAGTTTGGCGTAGACTTGACCGACCTTTGTGAAGGAATAGACTTCTCACGCCCCGTAAAATACTTCCTCACCATCAACAGTAAGGGTAGCGCAACGGGTAAAGGAAGCGTGAAATCGGTAAGCATTATCGACTACGCTATGAACGAAAAGGGTGTGGAAATGCCAATATGCACTGAAGACGTTCCTATTAAGAACGGTGGACAGACCACTTGTGTGTCGGGCGTGGTGACACAAGAATCGGTTAATACGCCCTACAACTTGACATTCGATGACAACAAACAGCTTGCATGGGCTGAACCTGTGAACGGATTGTCCAAGCCTGAGAAGTATATCGTTTACCAAAACGGAAATAAAATCGCCGAGACAACATCCACCCATTATGCACCGACATCAACAGACGGCTCTTTCTATGTAAAGGCTTCATACAAGATAAATGGCAAGCAAAAGCTCAGCGCCGCGTCCAACTCGGCTGCATTGCCACAAAATGCAGATGCTGTTTATGACAACGATGTTCAGCGATTTACAAACAGCGGAGGGTTCATTGTGCCTAACGTGACAGCAACACCTCATCAGAAATTCACGATAGAGTATTGGCTCAAGCCTTCATCCGTACGCGACTGGAATCAAAAAGTTGGTGCTGGATGGGGTACATTCTGGCTACATGCCAACAACAACCGTACACTTACTTTTGGCTGGAACACGCAAAATGGCAACCGAAGCGACTCTGAGCCCATTCTTGAAACCAACAAATGGACACACATCGCATTGGTAATCGATGGGAACACCATGACACTGTATGCCAATGGCGAGCGCAAGGGGCAATTCAGCTCACAGTTCCACAGTGGCATGCCTGCCATATCGGATGGACTCCTTTTTGGAGCAACCAACAACGATGGATTGCATGGATGCATTGACGACCTGCGAATATGGGAAGTAGCTCGTACTGCACAAGAGATAAAAGACAACTACCAAACGCCTGTTGCCAATCCAGGAAGTGAGAAGGGATTGTTGGCTTATTTCAAAATGAACACCATCAAAAAGAATGGACGCACACTCTTGGTTGATGCAGCCCACGGCAACCATGCCAAATTCTTGCCCAATGGCGCACACAACACAGCACAAGTAAACAATGAGACCATTCGTAAACAAGCCTTATCCTCTGCTGCCATTCAAGGACCAACACAGGTAAATAAGGGCGATGTGGTTACATTATCGGCTACGACATCGGTAGGTGTCATGAAGAGAACATGGACAGCCACAGGTGCAACACCTGCACAAACAACGGCACACGATGCAAGTTTCAAATTCAATACAGCAGGTAACCAAACCGTTACACTGACAACGACCGACATCAATGGGCAAACGCAGCAGACAACCCATCAAGTCAACGTTAAAGCCATAGAACCTTCGGCAGACTTTACGATAACCAACGAGAAGGTAAAGGCATCCGAACGAGTATCATTCTTGGCGAAGAACGAAGTGTCGGGCTGTACTTACGCTTGGCAATTAGATGGAGCCGACATAAAAACCTCTGACCATCGCAACATTTCAGCCGTGTTCATGAAGGCCGGCACACATACCGTCACCCTTACTGTCACATCTGCCGAAGGTAAGAAGTACACGCAGAAAAAACACCTCAACGTGGCTGCATCGGCACCCAAGGCTGGTTATAAAACAAGTAAAGATGACCAAGTTGTATTGAAAAACGAAGAGCTGACGCTAACAGACGCTTCCAAATATGAGCCAACAGAGTTCTACTGGTCATTAGTAAGTCATAATCAGGTGTACAATGGAACAGGCAATCCATATCGCTTCAAGCCACAACGTGCAGGCGTGTACAAACTGTATTACACCGTTGGAAACGCACAGGGAAGCGACAAGTTGGTCAAAGATCAAGCTGTCATCGTATGTAATGCAGACGCACAACGTGGCTTGAATTTCTCGATAGTCGGCAACAAGTCATACAAAACGATGACCACAGGTCAGTTGGACAATATCAGTACCGATTGGACTATTGATTATTGGCTGAAGCCAACGTTTGCCTCATCGGCATCGAATGGCGTCTATGCGCTGAGTAGCAATGGCTCGGAGGTGGCAAGCCTGATAGCACAACCAAAGGGAGGTGCGACACTAAAGGTGGGCAACCAGACTTTCCAAATCAACGATGATTTCATCATTTCCGGACAATGGCACCACTACGCCATCACTGCGGATAGAACTACGGTGAGATTGTATCGTGACGGAACTTTGTTCAAGTCGTTCACTCTCTCCGGTAGCAACAACACAGACAACATTGCAAAGTTACGAATAGGCGGCGAAGCACAAGCCAACGGCATCTTTGATGAGTTCAGGGTTTGGGGAAAGACACTCAGTCAAACAGACCTACGCCGTTACTGCATTGCTCCTCTGAGTGGTACAGAGCTAACCAAAGCCGTTAGCGACAACCAGTTAAAGTGCTACTATCAATTCAATACCATTGAGGACGGGACTAACATTCCTGACCAATCTGGACGTGGATGTAACGCCACTCGCAACAATTTTGGTCCTGGTGGAGATGCCTGGGTGTCGTCACGAGGCGTGTTTGCCATTGACTTCTCGCCTGCCGAAGGGGAAAAGATTAACGGTTACACTTCGTTGGATAGGTCTTCATACCGCATCGTAAAGGTGAGCGATGAAGAGACGCAGAGCGAACAAAACGGCAACGGATTTGCAGAACTGGCGCTCGATGCTGATGAAACCACATTTTGGCATAGTCAATATTCTGGTAGCGAAAAGGGATTTCCTCATAGCTTCACCATCGACAGAGCAAGCCTCGACGTCATTCATGCCTTGAAGATAACGAACAAACGAGAAAGCCGATACAGGGCTGTCAGCGTAACCGTTGAGCAAAGTGATGATATGAATCAGTGGGAAATGCTTGACAACAACCACCATTTCTTAGACATGGAAAGCCCAGCCGTCAACCTCATGAAGCCAGTGACAAAACGCTACATGCGCCTAACCTTCAATGAAAACGCATGGCAAGGAAGCCTCATGACGCTGAACACAGTTGAATTTTATGGTACGAAAGCTAACGATGCCAGCCTTGAGCAGCCTGTACAGCTCATCTTCAAGAGTTGTTCAGATGAGAATAACAACGCAAAGCAAAAGGCAAGCAACGCTGTAGATGGGAATGAAAACACACAGTGGCGCAGCAAAGACGGCACTCCTTATCCACATACCATTGATGTGCAGAACAGTTCATCTGGAAGATGTATCGAGACATTATCCCTTGTTCAAGCCATCATAGGCAACAAAAAGAAATCGCGAAACTACAATGCAGGCAAGGTAACCATTTGGGTGAGTGACAACGGAAAGGACTGGACAACGTTTGAAAAGGTACGTATACCTTACTATAATAAGAGTACTATCCGCCTAAAGACTCCTATTCACCAACCATATATCCGCTTTGAATTTACCGAAGCACAGATGAAAGGCGCCACCTCGTTGGCACTCAAAGAAATCAAAGCAAATGGAAGATTGTCAAAGGAGACTGGCATCAATGGCGTTGAGCAAAACCACAACAGCACCGACACGCGCATCTACAACCTGCAAGGACAGTATGTAGGCACTTCGATAGAAAGTTTACCTGCTGGCATCTACATCAGAAATGGCAAGAAGATGATTAAGCAATAAACCTTCAAACGAGAAAGAACACACACGAGGATGTATGCACCACAAAGCACATCCTCGTTTTTTTATGCTTATCACTGACAAGGATTGGAAAGAAATGTTTACTTTTGTACAACGATTTTTCTGAGACTGAGCACCAAACATCATAGTCTATAGAAAAGAACAAATATCTGACAATGCGAAAATCACTACTCATCGTCTTCTTAGGAATGTGCATCAAAGTCAGTATTGCACAATCTTTCAACCTACAGTGGATTGCTTGCCCACAGGCAGACAGTACCTCGGAAGTATGGTTTAGGCAAGATTGGAAGCTGAAAGATTATCCCACACATGCCACGATGACTATTGCCTGCACAGGAAAGGTGAGCGCATACATCAACGAGCGAAACATATCAACAGCACTATGGTTTCCTGCTCGTTCCAATAACGACGGCAAACCAATATGTATCACACTGGATGTTACTCGTTTTCTACAACCTGGCAACAACGTCATCGCTATTTGGTATGCTCCCTCATGGACTCATCTTGAAAGGCAACAGGTAGCCATTGCGCTGCATGCACGTTATGCAAATAAGGAATACACATGTTTAGAGTCTGACGAGAATTGGCTCACACGACCTGCCACCACATCCTTGACCTTGGATGGAGGAGAAAAGGATGATGGTTATGCGTATGGTGCAAAATGGAATTCCGAAGATTTTGACGTCGCAACTTGGCAATCTGCAACGGCTGTTGAGGGTTCTTCTCTTCCCTATTCCTATTATTTTGCTGGATATCCCACTGTGAAGGTGAGTAAAATTCAGACACCTCGTTATTTTGATGTCGTTGGAGATAGCGTATATTACCAATTTGATAAAGCATTTAAGGGACAAGTTCGTGTGACGCTGCGTGGCGCTAAGCGTGGACAGAAAATACAGTTTAATGGACTCACCTATACCTGCAACGGTGAACTTGACGAACAAGCCTACCCTCGTTTTACGATAAAAGATGTCTATCGAGTTTTGATTTCGGGCGATAAAGATTTCAAACCCGAACAGATTCAACAGGTAGAAGGATTAGAAGTTGTCCCATATTTCCATCAAAGCTATCAATATTAACAGATAAATGTGCGGTTACATTCCAAATTTTCGCTACCTTTGTACGGAATATAAAAGTGTGTTTAATGAATTTTACATTCTTCTAAGGAAGTGTCATTGACAAATATACAAAACCAAAAACAATTATGGAAAGAAATAGTATAGCGAAACTAACGATTAAACGCATCAAAGAAATCACCAATATATCTACCTTCATTGACGACGATTTATTATTATTCGACCGATTAGAGGATCTTCCTTTCCCACTCGAGCCACGCAAAATGAATTGTGTTTTGGTTGGGATGTGCCTTAAAGGGCGTGCACAATACACCGTTGACACCAAAGAATGTGTCATTTCAGAGAACGATTTACTTATTTTGAGTGACGGACAGGTAGTCAGTGACTATATGATCAGTCATGATTTCAAAGGCATTGCCATGTTGGCATCCGAGAACTTCATGCAGGATATCTCAAGGGGAGTAAACAAAATTTCCTCACTGTTCATCTACACGAAAACACATCCTGTTTTGCATTTAGAACAACAAAATGCCAATTCCTTCTTGGACATTTATAGAATGACGCATAAGAAGGTTATTGATGTCAATCACCGTTTTCGAAGAGAAATCGTTTGCTCATTACTTGGTGCGCTTATCTACGATATGGGAAACTATATTTGGTACAATCAACAGGACCAAACAAACTTTAAGCAAAGTCGAGGAGAAAAAATCTTTTCTGATTTCATTAAATTAGTTGAACAAAACTTCCGAGAGATTCGAAGAGTAGGATGGTATGCCGAACAATTAAAGATTACCCCTAAATATTTGTCGGAAACGGTGAAGAAGGTGAGCCGAGAAACACCAAATAGTTGGATTGATAGTTATGTAACTACAGAGCTACGAGTACAATTAAAGAACTCCGCAAAGAACATCAAAGAAATTGCGAAAGACATGAACTTCCCCAATCAAAGTTTTTTGGGCAAATACTTTAAGGACCGAACAGGGATGTCTCCTTCGAGTTATAGAAAATCTTGATGCGCCAATTGTTGTGCCACCACACACAATTCGTCATACCATTGCTGCCCGAAACGGCGTATCAAAGGCTCTTTGAGAAATTGGTAAAGTGGCAAATTGAGCTCTTTACCTTTCTCTACTCCACATTGGCAAATCTTCCAACGGTGGTAATTCAGTCCAACAAGTCCATTTCCCAACGCCTTCTCCCGAATGGGGTATAACGCACAGGAGATGGGCTTACAAAAATCAATCTCTGCCTTTCGATAGGCTCTTTCTAACACACAAAGGCAACAACCTTCTTGGTAACAAGTAAAAACACAATCCTTGCGACCGACAATGCTGGTTACCATGTCGCCCTCTCTATCGATATAAGCTACTCCTTGCTGGTCAATGACCGATTGAGCCGAAGCAGAAAGCTCGTTCCACACAGCATCCACGTTCTCTTCTATACTTGCAACTTCCTCAATAGTAACAGGAGCTCCAGCATCGCCTTCAATGCAACAAGCGCCGTGACACGCCTCCAAATCACAACAAAACTTTTGCGTGAAAACATCTGGAGACACCAAGACGTTGCCTACTTGTATAATGGGAGGATATGAATGGTTCATACATTGAGGAGTTTTTACCATTTCACGGGCTCAATGCCTTGCTGTTTTAAGTATTCATTACAGCGTGAGAAATGATGATTACCAAACCAACCACCTCGATTGGCAGATAGCGGTGAGGGATGTACACTTTCCAAAACACAATGTTTGTGCTTGTCAATAAGATAGGATTTTGAACGCGCATAACCGCCCCACAACAAGAACACCAAGTGCTCTTTATGGTCGCTCAACACCTTAATAACAGCATCTGTAAACGTTTCCCACCCTCTTCGCTGGTGACTTCCTGCTGCATGCGCGCGCACGGTGAGTGTGGCATTGAGGAGCATCACGCCCTGTTTCGCCCAGCGAGTCAAGTTACCGGTTGTGGGAATGGGCATTCCCATATCGGCTTGTATCTCCTTAAAGATGTTTTGCAACGAGGGTGGAAACGGCACACCGTCATTAACTGAGAAACTCAAACCGTGCGCCTGCCCCTGTTCATGATAAGGGTCTTGCCCGATAATCACCACTTTCACTTGATTGAATGGACAGAGATTAAAAGCGTTGAAGATGAGTTTTCCGGGAGGATAGCACGCAAATTGGCTGTACTCGGCATGCACAAACTCGGTCAGTTTTGCAAAGTAAGGCTTGTCAAACTCTTGCTGCAAATGCGCTTTCCAACTTTCTTCTATCTGTACTTCCATATCCTCAAGATTGATATAGCTTGACTGCTATATTCAAAAAAGACGAGAATTGAACCAACAAGTGGTTCAATTCTGGTGCTCTTATGTGCTTAAAAATTCAATAATCAATCTGTTATCAGATTTTCACCTGTCATGGCTTCTGGTTGTTCCAAGCCCATGATGTGCAATATAGACGGTGCCACGTCAGCCAATCTTCCGTCCTTCACGGTGGCACTGTTGTTGTCTGTCACATAAATAAACGGTACAGGATTGAGCGAGTGTGCCGTGTTGGGCGTGCCATCCTCGTTGATTGCATGATCCGCATTACCATGATCGGCAATGATGATAGCCTCATAACCGTTGGCTTTGGCAGCCTCTATCACCTCTTTCACACAATGGTCAATGGCCCAAACCGCTTTGGCAATGGCGTTATACACACCCGTATGTCCCACCATATCACCGTTGGCAAAGTTCACCACAATGAAATCGTACTGTTGTGTACCAATGGCATCCACCAGTTTGTCTTTCACTTCGTAGGCACTCATCTCGGGCTTTAGGTCGTAAGTCGCTACCTTGGGCGAATTGACTAAGATGCGGTCTTCCCCTTTGTAAGGCTCTTCACGTCCTCCATTGAAGAAGAATGTAACGTGTGCATACTTCTCCGTCTCCGCTGTATGCAACTGTCTTTTGCCCAGACTGCTAAGATATTCGCCCAATGTCATCTCTACATTTTCTTTCGGGAACAGCACATGCACATTCTTAAAGTTAGCATCGTAGGGCGTCATCGTGTAATATTGCAAATCCTTAATGGTGTGCATTCCCTCATCTGGCATATCGGTTTGGGTCAGCACCTGTGTGAGTTCTTTGGCACGGTCGTTACGGAAGTTGATGAAAATCACCACATCGCCCTCTTCTATCTGTCCTTGAACAGTGGCGTTGGTAATGGGTTTGATAAATTCGTCGGTCACCTCTTCGGCATAACTCTCATTCATCGCCTGCACCATGTCCGTTGCTTTCTTACCCACACCACTTACCAACAAGTCGTAAGCCTCTTTTACTCGATTCCATCGCTTGTCGCGATCCATGGCATAAAAGCGCCCTATGATACTGGCAATGTGCGCATCGTTCGTCTCACAAACATGCTGCAAAGCCTCAATAAAGCCAACTCCACTCTTCGGGTCTGTGTCGCGTCCGTCCATGAAACAATGTACATACGTATTTTTGAGACCATATTTCTTAGAAATTTCCAACAACTGATATAGATGGTCCAAAGAAGAGTGAACACCGCCAGTGCTGGTCAATCCCATTAAATGGAGCTTCTTCCCCGTTTTCTGTGCATACGTATAGGCAGAAACGATTTCAGGATTTTGCAGAATTGACCCATCTTTACAGGCTCTGTTAATCTTCACCAAATCCTGATACACCACACGTCCTGCACCAATATTCAAGTGTCCTACCTCTGAGTTACCCATCTGTCCATCGGGCAATCCTACATTCTCACCCGAAGCCTGCAACTGCGAATGCGAGCATGTAGCATTCAGATAATCCAAATAAGGTGTCGGTGTATTACTTATCACGTCGCCTTTACCCTTGTCTCCTATTCCCCATCCATCGAGGATCATCAATAAAGCTTTCTTTGCCATAATTATTGTTACCTGTTATATAAAAATCTTCTATGCAAAGATAGTGCAAGCCGAAGCCAAAAGAAGTTTACTTGTTTTGGTGAGGCGCAGCCTATCTTATGCAAAGGTACTGCAATTTTCTGACTTACGCATCATCTACACCTTATAAATACAAGAATACTTCACAATTTTCATTCACGCAAAAGCCCCACAATCCGTTTAGATTGCAGGACTTTCTCTATCTAAATACCAAACTAATGATTACTCAACGGTGATTTGCTTGCCTAATGTCTGTACAATTTCCTCACGTTTCGGCAAGGTAACGGTCAAGACACCATCCGACATTTTTGCGCAAATTTTCTCTTTGTCTACGTCATCTGGCAAAATCAGTGTCTGCTCAAAACTCGAGTAACTGAACTCTCTACGCAAGTAGTGAGCCTTCTTGTCCTCTTCTTTGTTCTCCACTTTCTTTTCCATCTTGATAGTCAAATTTCCATCGTTATCGATATTCACGATAAAATCGTCTTTCTTCAAGCCAGGTGCAGCCAACTCTACAACATACTCACCGTCATGAGCGATTACGTTGATTGCGGGTGCTGTACTGTTCAATCTTGGTGCAAGACCTGTATCAAAAAAATCATCAAACACACTTGGTAACCATGAATTTCTGTTTCTTACTGGTAACATAATCATTTCCTCCTATTTTTATATTGTTTATTCTTATTTGCTCTTTCGAGTTCACTAACCATAGTTGCAAGGAGCGTACCAGTGAAGAAACTGCGCCATTTTGGCGCACATCCTGTTATTTCTCACAAAATAAAAGACACAATGTCAGTATTTATCACTTTTAAGGTATCTATTTGAGCAAACAAACTCACAAGAGAAGGCTCTTTTATTCCCTTTGTTTTGATGTGAGCATCTAACATTCCGCCCCATCTTCAAGGAGTCTCGCACTAAAATACAACCGCCTAAAGGCTTCACCAACTTACAACTAATGCCACTGCGAGCTATTCCCCACCTGCATAAGGTAAACATACGGTCACTGTGAGTTCATCTTACTCATGTCACATTAAGAATTTTTGAGGGGTCAAAAACGCCTGATTTTGTCCGTTTTTCTTCCCTAATTTTAACACTTCTGAAACCTCACAAATAGAAAAAATATAGGGCATTTTTAGGGTGTTCAGAACCCTCAATCGGACTATAAACATGACTTTGACCGGTTACTCCATTGAGTTAATGAGCCTACATTAATGGAATAACGCCCTTAAGTCATTATTTTATCGACCCAAAACCATGCTTTTAACTGCTATTTCGCACTGTTTTTGGGGCTAAATGATGCCCCTATTTTTGTAACACATTGATTATCAAGCGTTCTTATTTTTCGCGTATTTGCGAGCAAGTCTCCACTTCGTTACAAATACGCGAGTATTCTGAGAGCATTTGTCAATATATTTCAGATTTTTTAAGACGATTTTTCATTGCATCGGAATGACACGGAACGACACGGATATGCAGTGAAAATCCGTGACACTCCGTTACGGCAGAAATCATATACTTACAACGAAACAAGCTATTCTAAAAATAAAAGAAGTGTGACGACACGACCTTATAAAGGCTGGTTCTATAAATTACCACCGCACATAGTCATCAAATGTTTATGAAATACGTTTTGTTATCTTTTGGCTTCTTTTTGGTTCAAAATGTAAGTTCGTTCAGTCG
>NZ_JRPQ01000273.1 GCF_000762405.1 Hoylesella timonensis S9-PR14
CAACGAATGAAACAAAAAAAACAAATTTATATGGTTGAAAAATTCGTTTCTTTCGCTTTATTCGTTGTAAAAAAAAATAATTTCGTTGTGAAAAATATCCTACTAAATTTGTGTAATTCGTTGAACGCTGGCGTTCATTGAAATTCCAAGAAAGAAAAATTCGTTTCTTTTGTTTTATTCGTTGTAAAAAAAATAATTGTCCTGTTCTATACGAATTCTGTTCGTTGTTAAAAAATCTTTGTTGCACCTGCAACCTCACACCCTGTTGCGATGAAACTGAAGGATACGTCCGTGTTATTCCGTTGCAAAGATGATAAATATTTCTGTTGCATCACAACAAGATTAGTGGCGAACAAAGCAATTGTGAAATTCAATGAGGTTTTCTTTGCCATATCTTCCAGCCACTCCAAAGACACCATACGCATGCCACGCCCATGAGGAAGATGTAAAATAGAGACGCCATGCCCAAAAAGGTAAAGATGCGTCCTGTGTGCACTTCTATGCAAACATTGCGTAATGACATGGGGAGCGTTGTCATGCTGTCGGGCATACGAAGAAGAGAATTTCCCTTCTTAAAATCCACGACCATGTCAGCATCGTCCAAGTCTGATGAAAATCCTGCAATGGCGTGACTTCCAAAAGGACTCCCACTGACAGACTGCACCTTTTGATGCGTGAAATAGTCGATGACGGACTGATGCGCTCTATCCCATACATACATACCGCTGAACGAACCTATCAGCCATGTGTTGCGATGAGTGTGCTGTTCGACATTGATGCCCATGACGCTCACAGGAGGCTGCACCTTCTCTCTTTGCGGTGTGTCGCCCAAGTGACGAAGAGAATAGAAACCGTCCGACGTACACAACAGCCAGTCGGCTTTATTCTCATCATACCGCAGCGAGCGCAGACAGCCATTCCATGGGTTGTCGCTATCCATGGAAGAAAAAGGTATGGGCGGTATTTTGCCAGAGGCTATGGCGATGAGCGCAGGCGGACGTAGCATCCAGCCCGTAATGGTCAGCAACAACAGAAAGAACATCGCACCTCGTCCCAACTTGTTGTGCCATGTTATCAGTCCTCGCTTCGTACGTTTTGCTAACGATGAACGGGAACGAGGCGCAAAAGAATAATATACACCTGAGATGGAGAGAAACAAGAGGATTAGTCCCACCGCATCGACAAAGAGCTTGCCAGCCATACCAAACAGTCCGCCTCCATGAAGAAGCCATATCGTTCGGAAGAGCGAAACTTTCCCTTGGTCTTTGTCTGTTTTCGTCAAGGTAATTTTTTGGAAGTCGTGATAAGGAAAGCGAGACAGATAAACGTAAGACCGCCCCGTGATGATGAGCGAGTCGCCCTTCTGCGTAATATCGCTCAACTTTTCATGCTTACCTTGAAGGATATCAACTTGTTCCCATACGCCATGGGGGTTCAAACGATATAAATGACGTTGGCTCATGGCGTATAGACTGCCATTGGGCATGACCGCCATTCCACGAATGTTTCTCAGATCGGCACATTTGGGCAGTCCGCGGTTAAAGTCGGTTATCGTGTCTGCATCCTTCTCTTTCGCCCAAATGCCAGCGTTGCCATATATCAACACCTTGGTTCTCCATTTCTGTGTACCACGAAGCAATCCTTGGTTCCACTGGCTATATCGATATTCTGAGGGTAACAGTGTCCTACTGATATCTATGCCTTGAAACAACTTGGCGTGATTGAGTACTATTCCCGAGAGACAAAAGAGTATGACGAACGGAGCTAAGATAATTCCTAACCATTTATGTTGCCGTCTCCATGTTGCTTTTTTCATCCTAACTCCTTTCATCATTGCTCAACTCTCTTTCGTTGTTTACCTTTGAGCCAAAGGTAAACACCCAACAAAATAAACACCATGAGGATGACAAGCATTTGCCAAGCGTGTTTCTCTGGCTCTACCCAAAACTCTTGAAAGAAGTTCATTCTTCCCAATATTTCCACAGGTGTCCAAAAGATAATAACGGTGGCAATCGCCATTCGTATGTTCGCACCCCATGCAGCGATGTGAAGTTGGTGGCGAAACATGAAGATAGACCCCACGAGACACCCCACTCCCACAAGGAACGTCACGGGGTGATGATCACCGAGGAAAGTCTTGTCGTAGCAGAACATGAGCAGCAAGTACATTGCCCAAAGAATCATGTTCAACTCCATGAACGTGACGATGCTCGTGTGGCGTGTCATGGGTTGCACCACCACAACCTTGCGCTTGCTTCGGAAACATACCTTTTGTATCCATGTAATCAGGTCGCAACCGTTCTTTGTGCTGAACACATACATGGTCATCACCATCATCCACAAGCCAAACGAAGCAGGCATGATAAGGTATTCGGGCTTTGTCACCACTACTCCATTCTCTATCTCTGGCTGAACGCCATAGCGTCGGGCATAATACAGGAAGAGGAACTCCACCCAACCCGTCCAGAAAAGCAGTCCACCGAAGAGTCCCCACAGCGTTTGTCGGGTATCGCCCTTCACAAACACACCAACGATAACCATGATGAGGCCTGCCAAGCCCATCATAAAACCAGCAACGTGCATGGCTCCTTCGCTCATGAACTTCTCCATCAATATCATCAGCGCATGACCTAAGGGCATGGCGAAAAGCACCAATAAGAATGAGGCGATGGTGCGCCACCAGTAGTATTCTCTTACTTTCTTATCCATATTATTGAGGTATGTTATGATTGATTGATGCTGCGTATGGTCTGCCGTATCAGCGTGATGAGCTTTTGTGTTCCTAATCCAGACCGTTCTCCCGCCATCTTGATGGTAGCCTTTTTCAGAATTAATTTTCCCAATGCCGTTTGCAACATCTTAAAAGGTGCGTATTGCTGAGCCAAGGCTTCCTTGAGACCAGGATATTGCGAGAAAAGATCTTTGAGCATCGTGTCTTCGGTAATCTCTGGCACCTGTTGGTTGTTATCTTTCCCTGCTTCCACAGTGTCTGTCATTGTAGCGGTGGGCGGTGGTGTGGCAGACTTCTTTTCTTCGTCTGCCCATGTGAGAAGCGTCTGCGACCCAGTGAGCGAGCGGATGCGAGTACAGTCTTGCATCACTTCAAGGATGCCCCTAAAAGTACCCTGCCTATCTCTCACGGCATAGTAAGTGATGTAGATAAACAGGTTGGACTTGTTAATCCAAAATTCCGCCTTGCTCTGTTCGCCACTTCGCATCTTTTCCACGATTTCACGAACGATGTGCACGCTCTTGCGCGGATGGCAGTTTTCTACCTTTCGCCCTATCACGTTTTTAGAGCGAGGGAATATGCGGTGGTCGGTGTCTGAATAGAATTGCACCAGTTCATCTTCATTGACAAACGAGATGTCGAAAGGCAAATGCTGGTAGATGAGATTGATTTGCTCGAGCGTGAGCTTACCTGTTGACACGTCTAACGGTTGGTTGTGTCCTATGCCGTATCCATACTTCGCCAGCAGCGATTGCAGTTCTTGGGCAAAGCCGTCGGTAGGGCGAATGTTATCTTTCTTCTCTGTCTTTGCCACGTCGATAAAGGCAAAACCTATCTCTTGGTCTCCACTCTTCATTTCCTCAAATTCCTCTTCTTTGATCAAGGCGAGCGAGGTTGGATAGAGGATGGCCTCTTCTTTGTCCATCAAGTCGCGGAGATAGGGTATCAGCTCTTTCACTTGCGCAATAAAAGCCTCTTCATCGTTGGCTTCAAGCAATGGTTTCAACTTCTTCACGCTGTTGGAAATCATGTCGTCAAAGGTCCACATGGTGACGGTGGGACGATCAAATCCTTTCTTCTCAAGAATCGGATAGAGTTGATTTTGCTTTCGGGTATAGTGTATGAGGTAGGCAGAGGCTTTGTCCAACAGTTCCAGCCACTGATTCTTAATCACAGGATACTGCACCAAGTCTTCTGCGGCATTCAGTATGCTGCGCATCTCCTCATTCTCGCGATAGTAGTGACGGATGGGATGATCATCAGGCAAGGTTGGAATGCTGTAATCCATCATCTCCTCCAGCAGCTTGTTGAGTTCGGAAAGATTCTCTTTGAAACATTCCTCCGGATTTTCTTCCGTCATCGTCTGTTCCATCAGGGCATAATGATAAGGGCGCAGCTTACCCACTTTCTCTTTCAGTTGTCGTTTGGCTTCCTCAAGCGAAATAGCGCCAAGAGCGTATTGCTGCTTGATGTCAGCCAAACGTTGCAGGCGTTCTATCTCTATCTTAGGCAAGTGCCGTTGCATTTCGCATATATTCTTGTTCATAAGAATTGTATTTTCAGATTTACAATATAACGAGCAAACGTAAGTTTTATTTCAGTTCATCACAATAATAACTTATTTGTCCGCCCGTATCGTCGATTTCGGTGTGTTGATTATACCAACTGACGATTTGTAACTTGAAATAACGCTTACCATCGGCAGTGCGCACCACATAAACATGGTATGAGGGTGTATAAGTCATGGGAGGTCCAGAGAGAAACATATTTCTCTCCAACAGAGGGTTTGCACTTGTGAGTGTGCGTTGTGGTCCGTTATTGGGGTCGAACCATGGATTCTCCTTTGGATCGAGCTTGTGTGTGTTCACATAGCGAAACCAATCGTTTTGTGAGTAGGTTATCATCACTGTGGTATCATTATCTACTATCCACTTTTCTGTTTTTGGCAGTTGCTCTACACGCTGCCAATGGTCGTAGTCGCCAAACCCGAGGTCTATGACGCCACCTTTCCCTTTTCCGCTTGTGCCGCTATTGGTACGAACGTGATAGCCACAAAAAGCGATGTCCCAATCCAGTCGGCTTTGTTGCTGTCCCTCCCTAATATCCCTGTTAGGGGCAGTGCGGTTGAATATCTCGCCAGTGCGCAAGTTAAAATATATCCAGTCGTTGGTAACCCCTGTGGTATAACTCGCCACACGCGGCATCACCTTTCCAGTAAACTCTTCCGCATCATACGATATACACGAGGATATGGAAAGAAAAAGGCAAAGGAGTAATGGGAGTGATTTTGTCTTCATTTTATTATATTTTATATTCAAACTGTACGTACACCCTTGCTCCAGCCGTGGCAGGAACACTAAAAGCGGTAAGTCCAGAGCCAAGCGTCTTGGGTTTGTAATTAAAGATATTATCCACCCCCAACGACAACCGGAATCTCTCTTTGTAAGTCTGTGCCACGTTTAAGTTGCATAACATATAAGAAGGTAATGTACAACGGAAATAAGCATCATACGACCTAGCATCCTTCTCTACATACACTCTATCTTGCACATCATATTGCTTCTCGCCCATGATTTGAGCGTTGACATAAGCGTCAAGTCGATAGTTTTTTTTGTTATAGCTATATTTAATTCCTGCCGTGGCAGCATGTGGAGATGTGGTATTGATGCGCAGCCCTTTCTCCTTGCTCACGTACACATACGAGTAAGAAGCGTTCAGCGTGAGCCATTTCTTTGGTGTCCAGCGTCCCAGCAAGTCAATCCCCGCAATGGTCTGGTTACTGAGATTAACATACTCAAAGTTGTATTGCATATCGTAAATACGCCATACGCCTTCTATCTTGTCCCGAAAGAAGTTGCCATAAAGTGTACCATTGAAGAAGAAACGCCGGTCGCTATACTCCACACCTGTAGAAACATAATTGTTCTTCTCTGGCTTCAAAAACTCATTGCCCTTTATCATGAACATCCCCAAATGATCCCAGTTGAAAAAGAGTTCTTTGATACTCGGCGATCGGTAACCCATGGAGTAGTTGGCACGTACTGCCCAATGTTCATCAAGCGAATATTTTGCGGCTATCTTTGGCATATACATAAATCCAAACGCTCTCGAAAAATTGGTGCGCACCCCAGAAGAGAACATCCAATGGTCGCTTGCAGTCCAATCATCCTGTACATAAAATTCAGTCTCGTTCAGTGTGCGCGATGTCATTTTGTGGTTCACAAAGCGGTCGCTCGTGAGTTGATCTCCACAATATTCCAATCCCATGACGATTGCGTGCCCTTGAAAATAGTTGCTGGTAAGTGTCAGTCGTGGCTGAAAGATGCGCGAATGATAAACCGGTTTGCGTTCATCACGACGTTCATGACGTTTGAAGCGGTCGTAATAATCGTTGTGCAGGCTTGCCGTAAGCGTAAGCCAATTTTTCAGCGAGTAGCTCATTTTCATTCCCCATGTGTAGTCACGTCCCTGTGTCAACACGAGATCTTGCACCAAGTCGTATTGGTTGATGAAGAACATGGAGCCGTACACCTGCGCCTTGAAATTCTTTGAGGGCTCAAAATAGAGTTTTTGCGAGGCGATGAGATGCTCTCTGCCCTCTATGCCCATGGGCGGACGCGGAAAGCTGCTTTCCAAAACGATGTCCTTTTCCAAGAAAGGATTTGCCTCTTTCGTGTAGACCTTGCGGTCGTTCTTGTCTTGGTACAGGTAGAAAGCGTCGCTTTCGCTGTACCATGCGTCAGTTTGCGAAGTGAACGCTCCTTTTTTGAATCCTGCCGACAGCCACCCTTGTACATTTGGGCGGTCGGCATTCTTTTCAAACATATAAATAAAATCTTTCTTCTTGGGATTTTTGAAGTTGCGCTCGTTCATCTGCCCCCAGCGTACACCTGCGTCAAAAGCAAAAGGCTCGTTGGTCTTCTTGGTGATAATGTTGATGACCGCTCCCGAGGCGCGACTGCCATAGAGCGTGCTGCTGGCACCTTTTACAATCTCAACGCGGTCTATGGCGTGCAGGTTGAAACGCTCGTAGTCGAGGTTGCCCGCCATATCACCCGTCATGCGCTCGCCGTCAGTAAGGAAAAGCACATGGCGAGCGTCCAAGCCGTCAAGGTTGATCTCGCTGCCGAAGTTTACTTTCTGTATGCTTAGCCCCGGCGTCTCGTGTTGCAGGGCTTGTTGGAAGTCGCCGTACCCACTCTCCACCAATCCCTTTCCGCTGAGCACCCGCGTGGTAATGGGCGACAGCTTCACTGGGCGTGCCGACTGCGACCCCATCACCACCACGCCGCCTAACTGCATGGTCTTCGTTGTGTCCAACTTCGTTTCTTGCTTGTCCTGTGCCAAGGCGGGCCGCGCGCCTAAACCTGCCAGGACGAGGACAAACGAAATAAATGTTGTTCCTGTCTTCACTGTTCTTTTTTTATACTTAACCCCACAGTCCACAAGCGCGAGCATCCATGCAAGGCTGGCACTGTAAATTAGCCTCGCCAGCTCGCCGGGCCGTTTTTGTGGCAGGGCGCATTGGTCATAATCCATGCTCTTTCTTATAAGCAGCTAAATCCGCCTCATATTTGGCAAAATCTTTCTCGTAGGTGTCCATCTTCGAATAGTCAATGGTTTGCAGAAAGACATAGCTTTGCATCAGCATGACATTGAAGTTGGTTGAAAACTCTATTTGCTTGGTGTTTACGTTTAGGAAGCCTGTGACTGTTCCTGCTCCGCCTTTGCCGTCAGTATATTGTTTGTTTGTGTCATTTTGGTTGGGGGTGTATGTCACATCGCCGTTCACGCCAGTAAACTTTATCCATCCATCGCCTTTGTACTCGTCTTTTTCCCATGAATTAAGTGGGATGAGCCGGCAATAGATGTTAAACCATACCTGTACGGGCATGTTTCCCACCGAGAAATTCTTGAGCTTGATATTCAGGGGAGTCTCCGACTTCAAGTTCCAAGAGAAATGATATTTCAGGGGACAACCCTCTGGAAGAAGCGTCTTGTCAACAGGTCCCATCAACGCCTTGGCACGTACCACTACGCTGTCTTTCAGAATCTCTTTTGCTTTCAGGACAAGATTATCCTCCACAGGCTTTTTGCCATTCTCCTCATCGCCGCTGCATGACGATAAGACGGAACTGGCAAACAACGCAACGGAACAAAGCAAGAGTGCCCTTGCTTTGTTCTTTATAAATATTGTTGTGTTTGATGAAATCATTTTTTGCCGCTAAAATCAAAAGTTGCTGTATAATTCTTGCCCATCACATGGCAAACCATGCGCAAATTAAGACGTCTGTTTACAATAGAACCCGTCAAAGGCTGAACATTGAAATCTCTATCCATAAAAGGAAGGATTCCTACTGTTACTTTAATGTGACCACCGCCTACACCATTTGAAACTATATTACCATTGGCATCAAGTGTAAAAGTTGTCAACTCCTTTGTAAGGTCAATCGTATGATGGGCAGGGCCACCCCAAAAGTCCAAATAGGCATGTATGGCATACACTCCATTTCCTTTGTCGACAATGCCGAATGTTACTTCTTTGTTGAATTTATGCGTAACATTCTTGCCATTCATATCAGCATAGGTAATCTTTCCAGAATATTCTCCAGCCATGGAAGTGGCATCGCCTGCGAAAAGAAACATGTCCCTCATGTTCTCCTTGGCGTTTGCTGTTCCCAAAAATGCGATAACAAGTGCAATAAACAATAATATTTTTTTCATTTTAGTAATTTTTTATATTCAACTGTATATGACCTCATAATATACGTGACCATGTGCTTATTTCGTCCAATCGAATATCGGTACAAATTCGGTGTTGAATTCGTTGTTATATCTTATGTCATAACCCTTGCTAAGGTTTTTACGATATTTTTTCACAAATGCGGCGCCATTGGTGTTATCATAGACATCTTTCGTCGTGGAGAACACAGTTTGACCATTTTCCATATCAACATCTTCAACTTTTATGAAAACTTTAAAGTTAGGATAGGTAATTTTGCACTTGGGCAGATCAATAAGTTTAAGATTGAGAGCTCCTTCTATTCCGCCTAAGTTTATCTCCTGTAAATTCTTCAAAGACAGCAACCCTATTTCTTCGGCGTACTTTGCTTTCTCAGGAATCGTTATCTTTTCAAGTTTGTCACAACATTCTATACCAAGCCATGAAAACTCAAATCCGAGCATATCCTTTTCTATTCCCCTTTGCCCAAAAGCCTGAGACATTGAAAAGTCGATGTTTCTAATTTCTCTATTTTCGTAAATACCTAATACACGCAGATTGACGGCATCATCCAAAATAATTCCATTGGGTGTGTCTATGCGGTCTAATACCAACATTTGCACGCTCTTGGGGATTCTTAAATAAGGCATGGATGTGTACTTGCCAGACTCTTTAGAAGGACCTATACCAATAGCAGTTCCTTCATACCCTTTATTGTGAATAATGTATTGTACTCCATCCAAGTCATCTACCTCTGGGTAAAATGCTAAAGGTTGTACTTTTTGCTCTGGACTAACAAGACGTTTTGAAATATCAATCACGTCATTGCCAGCCTCGTCTTTAACAAAGAGATTTGAGAACATCTCTTTCAGGCTTTTGCGAAGTCCTGCATTTGGAATGGTTCGTATGGTATTGTATTTCTGCAATTTGCCGTTTTCATCGCTCATCTGCATGTCGGCGTCTTTCGCGGTTTTATAAAAAGACACAATTTCATCCTCGTTATATTTTGCGCTGTTAGGCAGATAAAGTTTGTTGAGATTGCGCAAAATGGTGATATTGCCGGCCGCGTCCTCTTTTGTCAGTCCCTTGAACTCATATATTCCGTTGCCCGTCAAATCCACACCAGTAACCTGCGCCGGAAGATTGGCAAAGTCGAACGTTGGTCCATATTCATTGTTGGAGAGTTTTACGTCCTTCAGGTTGGGCAGGATGTCAAGCCCGCTTAAATCTTTCAGCTTGGTGCCACTAAGGTCGAGCGAGGTGGTGTTGTTCGCCAAGTCGTTGAGCTCCAACTTGCCGTCTTTGTCAAACTGATAGCCTTTCTGCTTCAGTATGTTCATCAACTCCGTGTTCTTCAGGGCGTTTGCACTGTACTTCACAACATCTTCATCACTGCTGCATGAGGCAAGCCCCATAACAAAAAATGCCAATACTGGCAATGCTAAATTCCTTACTATTTTCATTTTGATAATCAATTAAATAAATTTTGAATGCAAAGTTAGCGGTATGTTCCGAACACTACAATACCTATTTTTTATGATTTCTTTTTTCATATTTTGCAATCCTCATTTATGAGGATACTATTTTGCGCTGTCTCTATCCTCATTTATGAGGATTTTACTTCGGATTTTTCATATCCAACTTGATGATAAAAGTCAACAAACGCTGCCTTTCTCCCAGCAAAGCGATATAGACAAAGTCGCACCAAACTGCACTGATAACGAAGCAAGTGCTCTTCTCTTTCATTCTATTAATCTTTGCTAATTTACGTTAATTTATGGGGGGGGTAATTTGAAATGTTTCTATTTTTATACCTTTGCAAAAAACTTTTGTAAAGGCACGTAAGTCAATAGGATAACAGGCTTTTTCGTTTGCCAAAAATATACTGTTTATCGCACTTGAGAGCGATTCTTATAACAAAATTATACTTATCACTAATCAAAATTTAGAAATTATGACGATGTGTTATGACGATGAAAACAAACTGGAAAGATGTCTATTCATGGCATCTAAGAAAAAGGAGTATGTTGCACCTCACACGCATGCTATATTTATAGAAGCTGTAAATTTGTTGGCTGCTTCTGATCCAGAGGCAAGTGTGGATGATATTAAATATGGAGGAAACCTCTATGAAGAAGACATTGATGACCAATAAGCAATGTCAAAAGCTGCGCTACCGTGGAGCGTAAAACGTACCAGCAATTGTAGAGAAAGAAAAATGATAATAACAAACAAAAATCAAAAATACGTATCACATGACTTCAAAAATATTTTCTATAACCATTATTTTGGTTTCGCTTCTATGCTTTTCGTGCAGCGAAACAGACATGGATAACGAGTTGAACCCTAACACCCCTCCTTCTACTCATGCGTCAACGACTTACGATGTAGACATCGAGGCACAAACAAACGCCCCCGAACGTCAGCATGCGTCTGCCAAACCTTTTGACATGTCATTCAAGGTCAGCGAAGAAAACATCGGTGGAAAAACAGCTTTGTACCCTAAGCTGAATATCACCAAAGAGGTCATACCGTCGCTCGTGGTGTTGTACGACAAAAGAAACAACAGAAAGGAAATCGTAGAAGCCAACTGGAAAGTTGTCAAGAAAGGAACAGACGTCAAACTTATATTACAAAAACTGTCTCTTCAAAGCAACATAGCCGATGGCGAATGGTACTTGATGTCGATGATAGGTGGCGGAGAAAGGAAGGGCGATAACTTAGAAGTGAACACAGAGACCGCTATCAATGTCGTGGAAAAGAATCAGGAGTTCAGCACGTCCTGCCCTTTTGCAACGACTTGGCGACGCATTGTGAAAAACGGCAATCAGATTAAGCTTGACAACAAAAATAAGAAGATGGTATTCAAGCCGCAAGGGGTCTTTTTGATGGTATGGGTAGAAAACCGCACGACACTCGATACAAGGCTTCGTCGGGAAATTACAATGGAGAGCAATGCCTTCTGTGCTTCGGGTGCGTATAAGTTCGATATCAACAAAGACCAAATTGCAGAAGATGCAGATTTGGCTGCAAGTTACTGGGAACCCAACAGCGCAAACATCATTCAGGGGCTTTCTCCTGTGTACGAGAAATACAATGCGAAGCAATATGCCACCACCATCAAGCTCAATTACCAAGATGGAAAAGACGATGGAACGCTTCGCCAAGGTAAGAGTGACCTCAACAATTATATCTATTTCAACAGCTATAAGAAACCGGCAACAGGTGTTGCTGCAGCCACAAACACTAAGACCACACGAGGATTTCTTGTGTGCCTGATGCCAGTTAATTATAAAAAGACAAGCAACTACGGTAGTATTGTAGGCGAAACTTTATTCTATGGAAAGGTGGATGTCACCACCACCAATAGGAAAAACTTCACCTACGACACGAAAATATACGGAGACAAGGACAAGTCAGACCCCAACACATGGTGTCCATATATGGGCAACAGATATCTCTTGGGCAGTTTCTCTAACGAACTCGAAAAAGGCACATGCTACAAGATGATGCTAAGAATCGTGCGCCCCATGCTCCCCATTGAACGGTTGTGGGCTTATAAACCCGAGTTATCAAAAATCAGAGAAAACGCTGAGAAAATTTCCGAAGGAACATTAAAAGACGGTTATTATGCCTCTGTTGAGAACAAACAGTATCGGTTGCCCAAATATTCCGAATTCATCCCAATCTTCAACAACCCTAAGAATCAATTAGATAATGACGACAGCTATGGTGGTGTTAAAATTCTTGATGCTGGAGAGGGGTACGGAAAGCATTTAGTGATGGGGTCACACCGTGATTTTGTAGACATCAATGGCAGGCAGAATAAATTTGACAACTGGTTCTGTTCGGTGAAAGACATCAAGGTGTTATACGGAATTATGTATATGAAACCTTTCAAGGAACGAGATAAGTTTGCCACAAACAATTATAAAGTGGCAGTCAGAATGACTTTTCCAAATGCTAAAGCGAAAGCAGGAGTGGCAAGCATAGACGTATATTATTTTGGACCAAACTATAATATATCGGAGAACAATGCTGGTTATTATTTTGCGCACGAAGATTTCTGGAGAAGGCTGAAAAAGGAAGACATCATCCAACGTAAATTTCAGTTAGGTCCACATTGGCTTGACTATAAGAACGCAACCCATCCACATGAGACAAAAGCCTACTATGCGGATTTTAATTTAAGTGGCATTGCGCAGAAAGGAAACGATCAACCTGGAGGAGGTTTCAAATTTTTCAGCCCTTGGTTGAAAAATCCTGCATGGTAATCATTAGAAAGCAATAACATGGATAGGAGGTAAATACGGATAGAAGTATTTACCTCCTTTGCGATGATTTCCTACCGATCACCCTGCCACATCGATTGCTGAATTTTCTTTACAAAGTACCTCTCAAAACTCGCGTGTAGACCACCAGAGGCATTGTTGGTGGCAAATACGCCAAATATGAGCGATGTTCGTAATGCGTTGTCATGAAACNTGTTACGATTATCGCCTTTCTTTTTCTTCCCATTTTTCCCGATTTTTGTCCGCTGAAGCATGATTCTAAGCCCGCTGTTTGCATGCTTTAAGGGTGTTATAGCATGATTCCAACGCCCTTGTTACATGTTTCCAAGCACGTTCGAGCATTGTTCCAACGAAATTGGGTGTTTGATTTGTTAAAATCAGTCCATTTTTGTCTGCCGTTTGCCTATTATTTTTTTCTATTTCGAAGATTTTAGCCA
>NZ_JRPQ01000274.1 GCF_000762405.1 Hoylesella timonensis S9-PR14
CTCATAACTTTATTACATATAAATACGATGAATAAACTGAAATTATTTATTGCTGCTATATTGATGTGTTTGGCAACAACAGGCAGCGCACAGACGAAAGGCAACGATGCACATGATTATTATATGTATTCATGGATACAGGTGCGATGGGCAAATAAAGCTACAGGCGAACCATGCTTCGTTATATTGGAATCTCCAGGACTTGGCAAGAAACAGAAACCAACTATCATGAAAACTGATGACGGAAGAAGTATCATCTTTGATAACATGATGGATGGTCTTAATTATCTGGAACTAAAAGGTTGGGAGTTTATTTTAGCAGAAAAAGATTCTTTTAGTGAATGGTTAGTTCGCAGAAAAGTTACTAAGAGAGAATTGGAAGAGGTAGTAAAAAAATATACGCATTATGAAACTATAACCCCCAAAGTGCAGCTTAATTTGGCTGAAAAAAACATTCACCTTGATTACGAATAAACAATTCACTTGCTGGCTGTGTTTTATATTTTCATATAATTCTAATTGATGCCAGGACTGAATATTTTACGTAGTTTTTACAGATTATTATATTATAAAAAACAAAGTCAATAATGAAAAAAGTATTACTTCTTACGTATCTGATGCTAATGGCCATTGGTCTACATGCACAGAATGAAACCGTTACCAACCAGACCGTACTTGATTT
>NZ_JRPQ01000275.1 GCF_000762405.1 Hoylesella timonensis S9-PR14
CAGAGCACGTGATTTGTAATCTCGGGGTCGTTGGTTCGAATCCGACAAGAGGCTCGAAAGTTTTTAGATATGAAAGGGTGGCGTCTCTATGATAGGCGACACCTTTTTGCCTTTTTTAGAAGGTGTACCAGATGTGGTATAGATGTTTTCAACTTAAAAGGATTATCAACTCAAAACTCATTAACTCACAAACTCATAAACTCAAAACTCACTATGGCTCATGGACATGAAGTCCTGCACATGATGGCAGGCAACACATANGAAAGTAAAGAAGCGTTGGTAAAGGCAATTATCAACAAGTTTGGCGAAGCGGAACGTTTTCACACCTGTTCGGCAGAAGGCATGACAGCCGCACAATTAGTTGACTTTCTCGAAGCTCGTGGAAAGTTCATGCCCGCATCTTCCAATCAATTTACGGTAGATGAGACCAAGATTTGCAAACATTAGGTTGGAACTTATTAACTTATTAGCTTACGAACTTAAAAACTCATTAACTTAAAAACTCACAAACTCACCAACTCACGAACTTAAAAACTCAAAAACTCATTAACTTACAAACTCATCAACTCACCTCATGATTAAAATTTACGGAATGAAGTCCTGCCCCGATTGTGTGGCAGTAGACCGTCAGGTAGCGGGCGACAGTCGTTACCAAGTAATAGACATTGGCGAACATGTATCGTTGTTAAAACAATTCTTGCATTTGCGCGACACCAATCCCGTTTTTGATGATGCGAAACGCAGTGGAGCGGCAGGCATTCCATGTTTTGTTTTGGAGGATGGCACCGTTACGCTCCGTCCCGAAGAGGCAGGACTTTCGAGCAATGCGTCAGATGCACCTGCCTGCAATATTGACGGTTCAGGCTGTTAAGTCATCGCTTGCTGACTCTTTTTGCGTTCTGAAAGAACAAAAGGAAGGAGAAAGTGTGCCGACTGCAAACAATTTTGTTGATGTATGGGTATGGGTTCTTTTTTCCTTTTGCGCTTACAGCGCGCCAGTTTGTTTATACATCCATACCCAGAGCGTTGCTCTGGGCTATATTCCTGTTGGGGCTTCGCCCCGTCCTTGTCCCAAATATAAACTCCAAATTATTTGCAGGTTCGCCCCGTCTTTGCTTGTAACATCTGCTGCACAATATCTTGGGCTATATTCCTATTGGGGCTTCGCCCCGTCCTTGCTCAAATGTAAACTCCCAAAATTATTTGCAGTTTCGCCCCGTCTTTGCTCGTAACATCTGCTGCACAATATCTTGGACTACGTTCCTGTTACGGCTTCGCCCCGTCCTTGCCCATTATCGTCGCTGTTGCACAATGCCTTGTCGCTGGTATTATCTTCAATCGTGTTCATTGCATTTCAACAAATACGGGCTATTGCATTTTAGCAAAGACGGGCTGAAAGCCCAAAAAGAACTTAGCCCAGAGCAACGCTCTGGGTACAGTTGACTATCTATTTTGCGCTCTGAAAGAGCAAAAGGAAGGAAAAATTGTGCCGACTGCAAACAATTTTGTTGATGTATGGGTATGGATTCTTTCTTCCTTTTGCGCTTACAGCGCGCCAGTTTGTTTATACATCTTTACCCAGAGCGTTGCTCTGGGCTGTATTCCTGTTGGGGCTTCGCCCCGTCTTTGCTCGTAACATCTGCTGCACACAATCTTGGGCTATACATCTTGTTTGGGGCTTCGCCCCGCCTTTGCCCATTATCGTCGCTGTTGCACAATGCCACGTTGCTGGTATTATCTTCAGTCGTGTTCATTGCATTTCAATAAATACGGATGATTGTATATTAGCAAGTACGGACTATTCCATATCAGCAAAGACGGGCTGAAAGCCCAAAAAGAATNTAGCCCAGAGCANCGCTCTGGGTACAGTTGACCATCTATTTTGCGCTCTGAAAGAGCAAAAGGAAGGAGAAAGTGTGCCGACTGCAAACAATTTTGTTGTTGTATGGGTATCGATTCTTTTTTCCTTTTGCGCTTACAGCGCGCCAGTTTGTTTTTACATCCATACCCAGAGCGTTGCTCTGGGCTGTATTCCTGTTGGGGCTTCGCCCCGTCCTTGCTTGTAACATCTGCTGCACACAATATCCAGTGATATACACCTGTTGGGGCTTCGCCCCGTTTTTGCTCAAATGTAAACTCTCAAAATTATTTGCAGCTTCGCCCTGCCTTTGCTCATAACATAGCTTGCTGCACAATATCTTGGACCATACATCTTGTTGGGGCTTCGCTTGGCTTTGTTCACATGTAAACTCCCAAATTATTTAAGAATTGCTCCGTACTTTGCGTAAATAATTCCTCAATAATTTGATTTGTGCAACACTTTTTATCCTGTAATTTGATAAAAAAATGTAATCAATGACGGAAAAATGTAATTAACGTAGGGCTGTGATAGGTCACGTTCTACATTCAATCCTGTTTGAGACTTTGAACTTCCTTTGTTTCAGCACTTTTGGCTTTCTGTTTTCGGGTTAAAGTGGAGTACTTTCATGACAGTTTTGTTGCTAAAATTGTTTTATTTTATTCATATTTCTTCGTTATAAAAATGCTATTTTTAGATAATTATTCCGTAAAAAGTTTGTGCTAATCTAAAAAATAAATCAACAAAACTATTGCGAGTATCCAATTTTTTGTTTACCTTTGTGGAAAAGAATAGAACAAAATATCTATGATATTCAAAAACACTCAACGTGATTCTGGAGCAGAAGATATAAAAGAAATATTCTATTTCGAATTTTTAACATAAAATATTTGCATAATAACAATGAAAAATTACCCCCCCCCCCTTATGGGCGCAATTATCGTCATTTGACGGGAGTGCTAAAAATTGGCATTCTTTGTTTTCTGTTTATGCGTACTTCTGCAGATTTTTCGGAAGTCTTTTCTTTTATTTTCGACAATACAGCAAATTGCTGTATTTCTCCTTTGTAGAAAAACAATCTTCTACTTCCCTTGTTTTATTTGTTTTTCGACCATAAGGTAAACACTGAATTTTATAACATTATAAATCGAAATTATATGAAAATATCCGACAAAAAAATGTACGTGTCTCCCAACTGTCATGTCTATATATTAGACGATAGTAATGAGTTAATGGCTGCAAGTCCTGAAATTAAACCCACGACCAAAACTGAGGAATGGGTTGAGGACGATGATAAAAAGTTAGATAACACAGATCCGTTTATTTGGACTGACAAAACAGATCCATGGGACTAAAAGATGGATCACTGGAGTAAATCACATTATTTAAAAAAACAGAAACAATGAGAAACATGAAAAAAAACGCATCAATAGCACTTTCGTTCATTGCACTCAGTACGATGCTACTTCATACGTCATGTACCGATGTGACCAATGATAACAACGGAAACGAAACGCCTAATGGCAATATTTATCTGAATTGTCAGACCACACCTAACGAGGTAGATGCCAATGTGAGCATCACAAGAACGATGAGCAGTTCGTTGGCAGGAAAGCAAATAAGGATTGTGGAAGCCAACTATAATTATGTGAGCGATAATGTACAAACCGAACAGACGACGCGCGGTACGATGATTGATGCCATCACTGATTTGGACAAGAACACTAACATTGATGTCTATGGCTACATGCGCAAAAGCTCTTTCGATGCAGAGGCTGGTGCAAACAACTTTACAGGTACGGTTGCCCTTAACCAGGGTGGATTATCACGTGTGCTGGTAAATGGCACTGCCAAGCAATGGGACTCCAACACGCCTTTCGCACAGATGGCAGGAATGTATCCAGCCAAAGGTACTGCCAATAGCCCTGTTTCAAACTTCAAACGAAATGGCAACACCTTTATGTTTGATTACGCAGCAAAAAATAGTTGTATCGAACAGACGGATGTCATGATGGGATTTGTTCAACAGTTGTACCAGCGAGGACAAGATCCGCACCCCACGCTTGTACTCAAGCATGCCCTTACTGCTATCAACTTTGCCATTGGCAACAATCTGCCAGTAGGACAAAAGCTCACAGGGATTAGGATGATTGATGACCGTGGCAATGCAGCTACCTGCACGGTGAGCGTTGATGCCAATGGTGTGAAATCTTTTGCATGGGACAAAAAAGCAGGTACTACTACCTACGGACTGAAACTCAAGAACGCCATCAATGTGGACGATATTACTGCTGCCAATACTGTACTGACAGGTAATAAAACGAGCGGCAAGCGAGACAATCTCACGTTTTTCGTCATGCCGAGAACAGAAGGAAAGGTAACGTTTAAGCTCAAGTTTACGAACAGTAACAACCAACACAGCGAGTTGGCATTCACTGTTGATAAACCTAACTGGCAGGCTGGTCACACCATCACGTACACGTTGGATGGCGGAAATAGTGTAAACAACTACATCTTTACTAAAGACGTCAGCGCACCAGTTGTTGCCAATGAGCAAGACGAGGTGGCATTCAACCTGACGAGTTGCAAGGCTTTGAACAATACACAGAAAGGAGTGTTCCAGCGTAATTGCAGCTGGGAGGTCAAAGAGTACGAGTACGATGGCAAGAAGACTACCACCAGCCCCGAATGGTTTGAGATTGCCAAAAATGGTAATGGTTCAGTGACGCCCTCACAAATCAAAGCTAAGTTCATAAAAGACAAGATTGCTATTGAGGACTTACTCGATGGTGATAACGGCATGAACAAATACTTGCAGAAAAAGAAAATCGACCAAAACAAACCGTACAACTTGGCTGGCGAAAACGGAACAGACAATAAGATGTCGTCTGCTAACTGTTATATTATTGATGGTCCTGGATGGTACAAAATACCTTTGGTATATGGCAATGCGCTGAAAAATGGAAACGAAAATGCTATTGCATACAAAGGCGGTGACTATTTCCCTACCCACGTGTACGACAGAGAAAACAATTATGATAAAAGCATCTATGGTGATGGTGCAGTAGAAATCTACAAAGACCGTGACTACATCAAAACAGCATGGATAAAGGACAACGGCAAAGGTAATGGGGATGTAGAATACGCACCAGCTTCTGGCGCCATACTTTGGTGGGATGGTGACTTCAATACACCTGGAAATATTGCCAATGACTTCCAAGTAACCGATGGTGGAAAATACCTCACGTTCAGAGTGACAGACAAGATAAAGAACAGTAATGCCGTCATTGCAGTGAAGAACAAGGCTGGTAAGGTAATGTGGTCATGGCACTTGTGGTTCACGGACAAAAGACGACTGCAAGATTTTGACCTGAACAACGAAACAATCTTGTCACAAAACCTCGGTTGGAAACTATTGAATTGGAAGGGGAAACCAGAAAAAAGTGTTACTGTGACCTTTAAGCAGAAGGATAGCGGAAAAGAAATCACAACCACCTTCATGCGACGTCCAAACTACACTGAGATGAAAGGCATATGTCCCGAGTATCAGACTTTCAGAAAAGATCCCTTCTCGCTTGAGAACACTTGTAAACGTGATAGATTTAATACCGCCTATAATATGGGTGAGTGCAAGCGTTTTGAGCAACGCGTAAAGAAAACAGACGGCAATGACTATGGTACTGTCATCATCTGTTACGGTGTCACTATACAGAATCCGTCCACATTATATTATGGTGGAGGTTTTGGGGCGACCAACGAAAACGACTTCTTGATACAGCCTAAAGATCCAACAAATACGACAATAGATATGTATTGGGACAAAGAGAAAACCGTGTACGACCCTTGTCCTGCAGGTTACCATTTGCCCTCTGCAGACATACTCAAGTATCTATCAACGAGAGGTGTGAAACAAAATGCGCTGAATGCATGGGAATATGATTTTAATGGACGAAAACTCTATTTGCCACACGTTGGTATCCTATGGGGAAGTAACAATTTGCGTGGTATCATAGAATTTACTGAAACTCGCTACGGTTCGTATGACGGATATCAAAAAGGAAGTGGCGTTAACCACTGGAAACGTTCTACACTCAGGTGGAATATGAACAAGTACGATGACGGACGGGATGTGCCATTAAATGGTATGCCCGTACGCCCAATGAAAGAGACTTCCAAGTAATTTTTTTTGAATAACTGCTTGAACTAATAAACGCATCCGATCTTCGGAATGAATGAACGCTAACGTTCCGCAAATGAAACAAATTTGACAAAGACGCACAAAAGTTGCTGTCGAAAGATTTGTTTCATTCGCAGAGCGTTAGCATTTTTTGTCTTGTTGCCTTGATTCGCTTCATTGTGGCATTCGTTGTCCTACAATATTGCTTTTCAATGAAAGAATCGTGTTCTTTGCCAAAAACTTACGTTGCTTTTGCTCGCTTCAAGAAATAGAGGCGTTGGTGAGATGTCTGTGTTTAAGAAAAAAATCGTACCTTTACAGTCTAATTATTGATGCGAAACTTAATTCCACCTGTGCAATGCGTGGGTGGTGTGGAAATATGAAGCATCAAAAAATGGAGGAATGAACACACAATGAGAGGCAACCCACCAACACAGAGTATTTTTCAACGTCCCATTTGGGTTTCACTATTTGCGCTCACAGCCGCTGTGGCATGGGGCTGGGCATATCCGCTCATCAAATTAGGCTTTGCCGAGTTTGGCATCACGCAAGGAATGACGGGAAGCAAGATGGTGTTTGCTGGCATTCGGTTTAGTTTGTCGGGTGTCATCATCTTGCTCATGGCGCAACTCACTGGGCGCGATTTTCAATTGCGCTCGGCAAGAGATTCGTGGTACATTCTTCTGTTTGCCCTTCTGAACACCACCTTGCATTATGCGTTTTTCTATTTCGGACTGTCGTATAGCGAGGGTTCGCGAGCCGCTATTCTCAATTCGCTCAGCGTCTTCTCGGTGGTCATCTTTGCCTGTCTTTTCTTTAAGAGCGACCGCATGACGCTGCGCAAACTCACGGGTTGTGTGGTGGGCTTTGCTGGTATTCTGTCGCTTAATTTGGGGAGTGCCGAGAGTGGACACTTCACGTGGTTAGGCGACGGCATGATTATTCTCAACGCCCTCTGTGGCGCTGTTACCTCCTTACTTATCCGTGGACTGGGCAAGCGCATCGACGTGTTTGTTGGTACGGGACTGGCGTTGGCCATTGGCGGCTTGCTCTTGGTGGTGCCTGGGCTGTTGTGGAATGGCACATTGCCACGCATCACGCTATTGGGCTGCGTGTACTTGGTGTTGCTCATTGGCATTAGCACGATGGGTTTTGGTTTGTACAACAAGTTGCTGACCTGCAATCCTGTGGGAAAGATCGCCATCTATAACTCGCTCATCCCCGTGGTGGGCGCCGTGACCTCCTGTCTCTGTCTCAACGAGACGTTTCATTTCAAGTATTTGGTGGCTGGCTTGTTGGCAGCCGCTGGTATTTATATCATCAATAAGGGAAAATAACAACTTACAATTGTTTGAGTTTTGTCCTGCTTGCTACTCTCAGAGTAGTGGTTGTCGTTAAAAGCTGTACTTCAGTTTAACCCACGCCTCACTGTTTTTGCCATACATCTTGAACATTCCTCTGTCGGCATGAAAATAGTCATATCCGATAGCGATTGCTGTTTGGTCGTTGAGTGAATAGGTGGTGGATAGGCGATTGAAGATGCCACCGTTGGTTACATCAACGTAGGCAAAGGTAGAAAGTTTTAGCGTGTTTTGCAGTAGTTCTTTGGCGAGCCGTGCGGTGGCTATCCCTGCATGGCGATAGATAGGCAGTCTTTCGAGGTTGCCCGATGTGTATTTGTGGCAATATTGCAGACTTGCATTCCAGTCGTTGCCAGGGTACCAATCAATGCCGATGAGCGTATTGAGCGCATTGCGGCATTCCACTTCGCATCCCATTGTAGCATTTTGCGCCTCATTGATGTATTTGGCTACCTCTGCTCGAATGACGAATTGCCCGATGGGTAACGAACAGTCGGCTCCTAACATCGTCATGCGATGATAGCGTGCATCGATGTGTAGTGACTTTCCGTCGGTTGTCATTCCCATGCGGAGAGCTGGCAGTTTGTTCCATGTGCGCAAGGCACTCACAGAGAAATCCACACCGCTGAGGTTAACGGTGATGCGTCCACCGTATTCCATGTTCTTCAGCCGCTTTTCTGGTTTTCCGCTTTCCAAGTCTATGGAATAGGGGAGGGAGGTGTACGGAAACCGCATTGCCCACGGATTGCGCAGATCGGTAGGTATCACAGCGAAGTTAGTCACTGGGTTGAACACCGCTTCTGCTGTAATAGCTCCCAAGGTGTATTTGGCACGTAAGCCATTCACAGGCATACGTATGTCATCATAGTCTTGGGCGAGAAATTCGGTATAGTCGATGGGCGACACACAGTCGGTAAGGCGCAGTGCGTCTGCCACTCCCCATATCACGATTTGCCGTCCCACACGCAGGTCAAGGTTGCCTTTGGTATATGACAGGTACGCCTCACGCAGTTCTATGCCTGTGCGTTCTTTCAGTATTCCGTTGTAAATAGCGTTCAGTGAGACAAAGAGAGCTGTCGCTCCTTTTTCGAGTCTCACTTCGCCCCTTGCCCGAGTTCTCGACGCCATCCAGTCGGTATTCTCCGTTGTTCGGAGTGCGTGATAGGTGTCAAGAAATCCCTTCACCCGAACTTGTAATGCGTCATCGCTGTCTTTGTCATACGTTTCCTGAAGTGTCTCTTCGGGTACTGTTTCAAGACTGTCAATAGCTGCTGTTGGCGTTTCTACTTGGGCTGATGCTTGTGCCGAGAACATCGGCACAAGCAAGAGAGTAGATAGTTGTATCAGGTTCATATCAGAGTCCTTTCTCCAATTTGGAAACGGTGAAGAGGTTCGGCGCCACCTTGATGTTGAATCGCTGGTTGTCCATGCGAATGATGGTCTTGTGCCCCGTTTGCACATTTTCCATTTGCATGAGGTGCATCGTCCAAAATCCCTGTACTTTGTCGATGTTGGAGATAGACAGTCGGCGGTGTAGCTTGTTCAGTTTGTCATAATATTCTGCTTTGACAGCCATCAAACAGTCCTGTCTTATCCACGTTACTCGACGTGTATAGATTTCGTCCTTGTCGTTAGGAATCGACTGTACCACCCAGCATCTATGTCCGGCTAAGTTTTCTTCTCGCAGGAGCTGGTGTTTTTCCTCGTCCACATTGCGCATACTCATGTCGTTGTAGGTAAAGTCGCTACCCATGAAGTAGTCGGTCTTCGACGACTTACCGCTGATGCGTCTCGTCTTTTTCATGGCAGGCAGATAGAGCCACTTGTCGTCCACCTTGCGTGGATTGTCGTAGTCCCAGGTGAGGAATCCTGTTCCCTTCACATCTCCGGGATAAGTGAAGAACATAATTTTCTTTGTGTCTTTGCCCACGTCCATAGCCCATGATTCGAGTTTTCTGACGCGTTTGTGTCCACTTCGCTGAATGAGTGTCATCTCTACGTTAGCGTAGCGTGTGTCGCCATCAGGTCGGTTCTTTACTTTTTGCATAATATCTCTACCAGACAGTCCTGCTGCCTGTGCGCTACCAATTGCCAACAGGGCGATGAGCAGCAATGTAAAATTTCTTGTTTTCATACTTTTGAGTTTAATTGTTATTTTGAGTGTTGTTGATGTTTACTTTTTCTTGCTTGAAGATGTGGAGATAGTCTATGAGGATAGGGGTGAGGAAGAGGTCAGCCAACAAAGCCGATACCATGCCAGCTACTGCCAGTATGCCCCAGTTGCTCATTTGTGTGGCATCGGAGAAGACGAATCCCATGAATGTAGCCGAGATGACAACTGTGGACATCACAATGGCAAGTCCTTCGGTGCGAAAGGTGCGGTTGATGGCTATTTTGTAGTTGCCATATTTGTCGTATCCCACATGACTGTGGTTGATGAAATGAATGGTGTCATCGACAGCGATGCCCAAGACCATCGGGATGAGCGAGGCGGTCATCATGTCGAGTGGGTAGCCGAGCCAGCCCATCATTCCACCAACGATAATGGCAGGGGCAATGTTGGGTATCATCCCTACGAGTCCCACTTTCCAGTTTCCAAAAATCAGAACGAGGATAATGCCAATAACCAGTACCGATAGTATCATAGACCACATCTGTCCTCGCTCCACATATTGCTGCATGACGGTGAATTGTGGAATATTTCCTACCACCGAAACGTGTGCATCGGGAAAGAGACGGTGTGCCTCCGCCTGAAGGTCGTTCATTTCCTTTTCGGCTTCGTTGGAGTTGTAGTCTTTCAGTTCTATTTGTAGTCTTAGCCGTTTATAGTTGTAGTCCATCCAGTATTCCGACTCCGTTCCTCCGGCGTTTTCGTACAGCAACAGCAACTGTGCCACCATATCAGCATTGTCGGGAATGGTGTAAAATTGCTGTTTGTTTCCGTTGAGCGTGCAATTCATGTCTTTCACGATGTCAGTGATGGAGTTGTGACGTTTCGTTAGCTTGTATCCGTCAGCAATTTTTGACAATTGGTCGAGCTTTTGTAGATTTTTTGGTTTCTTGGCATCGTTGTCGTGCGGCAGCGTAATCATCAAATCGTAAGCATACATGGAGCCGAGTTCCGTTTCGCAAAGGTTGAGGAATTTGTTGACGTAAGGCACTTTTCTCCCCATCGTCTTCTCAATGTCGAACGCTGGCTCGATGAAGAAGAGCCCGATACCACAGAAAATCGTCAGCACCACCGACAATGCGACAATGCCCCGATGATTGCGTATGACAAAACTTCCAAATTGCTCAAACCGATTGCCAATATAGCCCTCAAAGCTCTTCGACATGTTGACGGCTGGTTTTCTATCTTTGCCAAACGACAACAGAAAGGGAGTCATGAAAAGACAGGTAATCAGTATGGCGAGCAGACAGATTGATGTATTGAGACCAATTGCCTGCATGGGTACGATGTTCATGGAAAGGAAAGTCATCATGGCAGCCACGGTGGTGAGTGCTGAGAGCGATACGCCCCAACCAGTCTCGCCCATTGCATCGATGATGGATTGCCTGCGCCTACCTGTCTCTACGAAGCGCGTCTTGAAGAAGTTGTACAGGTGGATGTTGTAGGCAATGGAGCAAGCAAAGGTGAGAATGACGGCTATCATTATGGTAGTCATGTCGATATAGATGCCTGTCCAGCCGATGATGCCAAAGCTGATGAGCAGTCCTAAGACAGAGGTGAGCAATGGTGCTATTACTCCACGTAGCGAACGAGTTACAATGAGCATCACTACAATAGAGATGATAAATGCGAAGAGGAACAATCGTCCCATTTCGCCCTTGAGATAGACCACCTTCTCATAGCTCAGATAAGGCATTCCTGCAGCAGCGGGCGACAGTTCTGCATATTTCTCCTTTCCTATTATATGTCCAGCTTCCCTGCCAGTAATCATGTCGGGAGCCATGTCGCTTGTCTTCTTCCACACACTATCGGCAGGGAAGGGGCGCAGCTTTACCATGATCCATGTCATTGTTCCATCGGTCGATACCATTTTCTTCGCCAGATAGGGTTTGCTGTAAGCCTTGCGCTTGATTTCTTTCAGTCCAGCGGCATCTGATGGAATTTGCTCGGGTACAATCTGCTCTATGGTCATACCTTCTTCCGTACCAGAGGCAAACTCAAGGTCGGTGAGCGATGTTACTTTGTCGGCGTACGACAAACTATCTTTCAGTTCGTTGCTCAGCTCACGAATGAGCGTGAGACTGCGTTTGGAGAAGATGTCCTTGTTCTTCACCAGCACTGCCACATAGTAGTCGTTGCCAAAGATAGACTTGAACTCGTTGGTCTTGAGCAGCATAGGGTCGTCGCTTAAGAAATAGTCGTCGAACGAAGTTCTTACCACGATGCGCTTGGCTCCAACGAGCGAAAAGGCGATGGCCACCGCAAACAGCGCACCCACAATAAGCCGATGGCGCAAAATCCAGTTCGCCAGCTGCCTGAAAAGGTTGTTGATTTTTTCGATTTTCATGATTTCTACTTTTTATTTGGTTTCTGTTTTTATTTTTGATGAGATGTTTGCCGAAGGAGTATCTTGTTGCAGTCTTACCATTTGTGCAAAAGTTCCATTGTGTGCCATTAGTTCATCGGGTGCGCCCTGTTCCACGACTGTTCCGCCCGAGAGTACTATGATGTGGTCGGCACCCAATACGGTGCGCATGCGGTGCGCAATGATGATGACGGTCTTGTTGCGCACCAGTTCGGAGATACCAGCCTGAATCTTTGTCTCGTTCTCGGCATCAAGGCTGGCGGTGGCTTCATCTAAGAGTATCACAGGAGCATCTTTTAAGAGTGCACGGGCTATGGAGATACGCTGCCGCTCCCCACCCGAAAGGGTTTCTCCATTTTCGCCAATCACCGTGTCGTAGCCTTGTGGCATACGATTGATGAAGTCATCGCACTGTGCCAATCGTGCCACATGCCTTACTTCCTCATCGGTGGCATCGCGCTTTCCTATGCGTATGTTGTCGGCAACAGAGGCATTGAAGAGCATCACGTCTTGAAACACTACGGCATAGTTTTTGAGCAACGTCTCTGGTTCTATGTCCGAGATGTCGTGTCCGCCCAGAGTTATCTTTCCGCTATTGATGTCCCAAAAACGTGCAGCGAGCTTGGCTGCGGTGCTTTTTCCTCCTCCAGATGATCCAACAAGTGCGGTTATCTCGCCCTGTCGGGCAGTGAATGAAACATTGTGAAGCACCTGCTTATCTGTTTCGTAGGAAAAGCTGACGTCGTGGAACTCAATGTCATAGTTTGAAACTTCCACCTTGGTGTCGCCCGTCTGTATGGGCATTGCCTCCATCTCTTTCATTCGCTTGATGCGTACATCGAGAAAAGCAAGAATAGCGAGGTTGCTGCATACTTCAAGGATAGGGTTGTAAACCATTGCCGAAACAAGGAGGAACGCCAAATAGACGAACACCGACACGTCGCCACGCTGTAGCATCCATGCGCCTACAACGATGACGGTAGGCATGCCCAGTTTAAGCAGTACAGCGGAGATGTTGACAAACGCACCTGTCAAGAAATCACCGGCAACAAGTCCTTTTTCCAATGTCTTTAATCGCTGGTCGAACCGCTGGTTATATTCGTTCTCGCCATTGTACGACTTGATTTCCTGCACACACTCCAGTCCTTCCTGTATCTGTTCGCTCACGCCACGCTTGATGTGGTAGAGACGTGTAAAATCCTTGTCCATTCGATTTCGTGAAACCAATAGCACCACCAAGGCAAATGGCACTACCCAAAACACAGCGATGGCTAATCGCCAGTCGTAACAGAACATTCCCGCTGCGATAATGACAATGCTCACCACAGAAGCAAACAGTTGGGGAATGGCGTGCGAGAACGTTGTTTCCAATAGTGTACAGTCCTCCATAATGGTGGCAGTGAGGTCGGAGAGATTGCGCTCACCAAAGAAGGCAAGAGGCAAACGGCGCAGTTTCTCGGCTAAGGAGATACGGCGTTGCGCACTCTCATTATATACGGTGGTATAGGTGCTGTCGTATTGCCGACGAATCACGACGAGCATCACGACCATAAGCCCTGCTGCCACGAGGAGATAAAACCACAACGTATGAGGAGCATTCATTGACATGTTATCGAGATACTCCATCAGGAAGAAAAACAAATAAGTGGGTGGCAGCATCAGCACAAGGTTGAGCAGTGTCGAGAAGACGATGCCTTGCCGCAAGTCTTTTGCCCCTTTTTCCGTAAGAGCAAAACGGTGTTGAAAATATTTAATCATGACTTTATGACTTTTAATAGATTATAGTTTCCACGAAACAGATTGTTGATATTCATTCCACATACGGTGGTAATATTTTTCCTCACTCAATAGTTCCTCGTGCGTTCCCTGTTCGACAATCTCGCCGTTGTCCACAACTACGATACTGTCGGCATCCTGCACAGTGGTAAGTCTATGGGCTATCATCAGCACGGTTTTTCCTTGGGTGAGATGTGCCAGTGCCTTACGAATAAGCTGTTCGTTTTCGGGGTCGGCAAAGGCGGTCGCCTCGTCGAGCACCACGATAGGAGCATCTTTCAGAATGGCACGGGCAAGGACAATTCGCTGTTGCTCACCTCCCGAAAGATATGTACCTTCGGCACCGATAACGGTATCCAATCCCTGTGGCAGCCGGTCGATAATCTCGCGACTTTGTGAGAGGTCGATGGCACGGTTGATCTGATCGGTCGTTGCATCAGGATTGCCGTAACGTAGGTTTTCGATGAGCGAAGTTTTGAACAGACGGGTGTTTTGGAAGACGAACGACACGTTGCGCATCAGCTCGTCCTTGCGCATGTCTCTCACGTCTATGCCTCCTATGGTAACGCTGCCATGACGAACGTCCCAAAAGCGAGGTATCAATCTTGCTATCGTGGTCTTTCCGCTGCCCGACGCTCCTACGAGCGCAACCGTCTTTCCTTCGGGAATGGTAAGGTTGATATGACTCACTGCATCTTTCTCCGCTCCCTCATATCGGAACGAAACATCGTTGAAACGAATGTCATACGCTTCTGCCCGTTTTGGCTCGTCATGCTGCGAGAGCGGTGCAATATCAGTGAGCTGCTCTAATCGTTCCACAGCCTCGTTTGCCATGAACAGGTCCTGACTGAGATACATGGCTTTCATCACGTTGGAAGCGATGAGCGGTGCAATCACCACATAAAGTATCACGTTGGCAATAATTGTGCTTGTATCTCCACCGAGTCCTATCAGGATAATAGCAGTAGGAACGAGGATGAAGGCAAAGGCATTGATAGCCAGTATATAAAATGACATTGGCGTGCGCCATACAAGCGTACACTTGATGACAAGGTCGCGGTAGCTGATAATACTATCGTAGAAGCGTTTGAACGAGAAGACCGTCTGTTGGAACACCTTGACCACGGGAATACCTCTGACATATTCCACTGCCTCTGCCCCCATCTTCTCCTGCGCATCAAGGTAGAGCCTTTGAAATTGGTTGTTCTTCGGGTTCATCATATATCCCATAATGCCTATCGCACCAATGAGAGGTATCATTGCAGCCGTACCCAACTGCCAATCCACAGCGAATAACAGTACGATAACACCTATCGGCGCAACAACGCAACTTGCCACATCGGGTAGCAGGTGCGCCACGAAAGTATGGGTCTGTCCTGAATCCTCATCAATGATTTTGCGCATACGCCCCGTGTTTTGTTCATCAAGATAGCCCAATGGTGCACGCATTAGCCGTTGCATCGCTTTGCGCCTCATGTTGGTTTCGATACGGAATGCTGCAAGATGAGAGAGCATCAGTGCCAAAAAGTAGAGCAACACGTTTGCCACCGATATAATAAAAGCCCACAGGGCATAGTCTATAAGGGGTGTGTCTGAGAGGTTGCCCTTGGCGATAAGTAGTGTGCGCACTACAAGCCACAAAAGTATGAATGGGACAAGCGACAGCAGTCCGTTGACTGCCGACAGTGCTACGGAGCAAGGCAGCAAGTATTTGCGCCCTCCCATGTAAGCTCCTAAACGTTTGAGAGTTTTCATCATATATTATCGTCTTTTAATAATTAGTCTTTATGGTTTCAGTAATGCTTTCCAACCTGCCATGCTAAAGTCCATGTACTGCTCCAAGGCAACTTTGATATCCTCGTCGCTGTAATCTTCGTGTTCTACAATCTCGCAGAAAACGGTTATCCATGTAGAGCAAGTGATGTGAACCAAGAATGGCGAAATGTTGGCGTTGAGATGTGGATAGCGTTCTTTCATCAGTTGCAGGTATTCCATGCCCACTTTCATCTGTCTGTCCACCATCTTGTCTTTATATCCTTGTAGCGACGTACCCTCCGAGTTGAATAGGAGCAGTCGAAGCTCCGGACGGAAGTCTTTGATGATGGCGAGCATGGCAAAGATGTAATCTATTTGGTGTTGCCGCATGTTGAACACGTCTATCGACAGGAACTTTTCGTCATTGTGCGACAGGATGTGTTTGTTCAATGCCTTGGTGAGAGGACGCAGCACCTCGCAAAACAGTTCGTCCTTGCTGCTAAAGTAATTGTATAGGTTTCCTACAGCGACACCTGACTTGCGAGCCACTGTGCGGATGGAGGTGCAGCGTACGCCATGTTCGATAAATTCTGCACGGGCGGTAGCGATGATGCGCTGCCGAATGTCATCTTTCAGAGTTTGCATGATGAGGGTAAAGGGTTAATAGTGAACGATGTTCTATTTTGTTCATAAAAAAAACGCACTGTTCTTTTCTTGAACAGTGCGCTTCGATAGTCGAGGGGTGTATATCCATATATATAATATGGTACTTTCGTTTGATCATACTCTTTTATTTATTTGCTGCAAAGGTACGAGGTGTGAAGAAGTTTTGCAATACCTAAAAGTAAGTATTTTGCGGTAATCGGCTGGTATATGTTAGAAAGGTCAATCTGCAGTATCAGGTTTTCTTCACCGTTCCTGCATTTATCTTGCCACTTTCTTTCCACCTATTATATATATACCCTTTGGCAAATGCTGGAGGGCTTTCCAGCCTGTGCCCACCTTCACACCACGAAGGTTGTATATGGGCAGATGGTCTTGGTGAGCAGTCTTTCCGATGGGGTCGATGCCGCTTGGCGTACGAGCCAGCCATCTTTGTTATCAAGTCTGCATGTCATCTCTTTGCTCCCACAGCACCACCTTGCCTTGCTGTAGCGATAGTGGCACGTTGATGAGGCGTTGGTTGGAGCTGCCACGAAAGAGCAGGTCAGGGTCTTTGAGCTTTTCCACAAACGGACCGTCTACCAACACGTCTACCAGTTCGAGCAGTTGGCGTTGTTGCGGATTCTTGATGAGTGCTTCAAAGGTAAAGCCCGTGTAGCACCAGATGTTTTTGTTGGTGCGTGTCTTTATGGCGTGTGCTAATTCTGCAAACCCTTCGGCTTGAAACATGGGGTCACCTCCCGAGAAGGTGACGTTGGCAAAGGGGTCGGCTTCTATCACACGCATGATGTCCTCCACTTGCATCCATTGTCCATTGTGGATGTCCCATGTCTGTGGGTTATGACAACCCGGGCAGGCGTTAGGGCATCCTGCACAGTAGACGGTGGTGCGAAAGCCCGGTCCGTCTACCGTGGTGTCTTCGAGAATGGATAGGATGGATAGCATAATATACGGAGCAGCCTCTCCAACGGCAGCCTCTCCCCCGACCCCTCCCCAAAAGGGAGGGGAGTAAATAGCTGGCTTGTTAGTTGACGAGTTAACGAGTTGACAAGTTGACTAGTTAATAGTTCAACTAATCATAAAGTTCAAACCTCAAACCTGAAAGTTCAAAGTAATCCGCTAACCACTCCCCTCCCTTTTGGGGAGGGGTCGGGGGAGAGGCCGCTGGGGGATAGGCTGTCTGTCTGTTTTTTCACTCGTGCGTTACCCTGTCGTTGAGCTCTGCTAACTTGCCAGCGTTCCAGCGGTCGGTAGTGCCTACGAGGTAGCCTGTGATGCGTTGCAGACGGTCGATGTGATGACTGCCGCACTTAGGACAGGTGTCGAGGTGTGCGTCAGCGTTCTCGTATCCGCAGTCCATGCAGCGGTTGCGGTTGTGGTTCACGCTGCCGTAGCCCAGGTTGTAGCGATCCATCATATCTACCACGTTCATGATGACTTGTGGGTTGTGCGTGGCGTCTCCGTCTATCTCCACGTAAAAGATGTGACCACCACGGGTCAGGTCGTGGTAGGGAGCTTCTATCTCAGCCTTGTGACGTGCGCTGCACTTGTAGTACACGGGCACATGGTTAGAGTTGGTGTAGTAGTCGCGGTCGGTGATGCCTGGCAGTGCGCCAAACTCCTTGCGGTCTTTCTTGGTGAACTTTCCCGCCAGTCCTTCGGCAGGTGTGGCAAGGATGCTGTAATTGTGTTGATACTGCTCGCAGAAGTCTTTGGAGCGGTCGCGCATGTAGGTCACGATTTTGATACCCAACGCTTGTGCCTCTTCCGATTCTCCGTGGTGCTTTCCTACGAGTGCCACGAGACATTCTGCCAATCCGATGAACCCAATGCCCAAGGTGCCTTGGTTGATGACGCTCTCAATGGTGTCGTTTGGCTCAAGCTGTTCACAGCCACCCCATAGTTTTGACATCAGCAAGGGGAACTGCTTGGCGAAGGCTGTCTTTTGGAACTGGAAACGGTCATCGAGTTGTTTGGCGGTGATTTCCAGCATGTCATCCAGTTTGGCGAAGAACTTGGCGATGCGTTGCTCTTTGTCTTTGACGTCCATGCACTCAATGGCGAGCCGCACGATGTTGATGGTGGAGAACGATAGGTTGCCTCTGCCCACGCAGGTTTTCATGCCGTATCTGTTTTCAAACACACGGGTGCGGCATCCCATGGTTGCCATTTCGTACATATATCGCTTGGGGTCGTCGGCACGCCATAGTTCGTGTTGGTTGAAAGTGGCGTCAAGGTTCAGGAAGTTGGGGAAGAATCTCCGTGCCGTCACCTTGCATGCCAGACAGTACAGGTCGTAGTTGCGGTCATTGGGCAGATAGCTCACGCCTCGTTTCTTCTTCCAAATCTGTATGGGGAAGATGGCAGTCTCACCGTTGCCCACGCCTTGGTAGGTGCTGTTGAGCAATTCGCGTATCACGCAACGCCCTTCGGCAGAGGTGTCCGTACCATAGTTGATGGACGAGAACACTACTTGGTTTCCTCCACGTGAGTGGATGGTGTTCATGTTGTGGATGAAGGCTTCCATCGACTGGTGTACGCGTGCCACGGTGCGGTTGATGGCATGTTGCTTGATGCGTGCATCACCTTTCAGTCCGTTGAGTGGGCGGTCGATGTAGTCGTCTATCTCGGTTTGGTACAGGTGTTCGAAGTTGTCACCATAGAGATTTTCCAGATTTTTCACCTCTTCTATATAAGAGGAGCGAACGAAGGGGGCGAGATAGAAGTCGAAGGCAGGGATGGCTTGTCCACCGTGCATCTCGTTTTGTGCGCACTCCAAGGAGATGCACGCCAGCACAGCGGCTGTCTCGATGCGCTTGGCGGGTCTGGAAGAACCGTGCCCTGCGGTGAACCCATGTTGCAGGATGTGATCCAATGGGTGTTGGCAGCAGGTGAGCGACTTGGTGGGGTAGTAGTCTTTATCGTGTATGTGCAGCAGGTTGTGTGCCACTGCCTCACGACTTTGCTCTGACAGCAGATAGTCGTCTACGAAGGGTTTGGTGGTTTCCGAGGCGAACTTCATCATCATGCCCGCTGGCGTGTCAGCGTTCATGTTGGCGTTCTCGCGTGTCACGTCGTTGTTCTTGATGTTCACGATGTCCAAGAACACGTCGCGTGTCTTTGCCTTGCGTGCAATGCTGCGCTGGTTGCGATAGGCGATGTACTTCTGTGCCACGTCTTTGCGCGCACTCTTCATGAGTTCCATTTCTACAGCGTCTTGGATGTCCTCTACCGACATTTGCGGTTTTCCGTGCACTGAGATATGGTCGGTGATTTGCTGTATGAGTCGTTCGTCTTCACCTTTTTCGGTGTGTAGCATGGCCTTTCGGATGGCAGCCATGATTTTTTGGTCGTTGAAGCCTACTATGCGTCCGTCGCGCTTCACTATGGTTTGAATCATGTGTTTAGTTTTTTAGTTGACGAGTTGACGAGTTGACGAGGTTTTTAGGCGTCTATTTTTCTAGGTTTTCTAGGATTTCCTAGGTTTCCCTAGGTTTTCCTAGGGGATTCCTAGGATTTCTAGTTTTTCCTAGAATCTCTACCTTTCTATGATGCTCCTAAGCAGAAAATCTTGTGCTTGCTTGCTTTCTCGTTGATTTCTTTGCAAAGATAATAATTATTTCATTGAAAAATCATTTTGGAAAACTTTTTACGAGTTAATAAAAGTTAATCACCAAATAATCAATGAGTTATAAAAAGTTTTGGAAAACTTTCATTTTATTTTAGCTATCTTTGTTTCTTCTTTTGTTTATCTCGGATAAGATAATTTTGCGTCTTGTTATCCAATAAGGACAACAAAAGCGTGCCACCACTTGTCCCTCCGATGCCAAAACAAGGGTGGCATCGGCAGTTTACAAGCAGTGGCACGCTTATATATTGTTACGCAAATTTGTTTGTCACACCACTTCGGTGAGTTCTCCTGTCAGCGAATCTATCATGAATCCCCGCACGACAAAGTTGCGTGGCATGAGCGGATGTTGCTTGATAGCCTCGACCATGCGTTGCACATCCGCTTCGATGTCGTCGAAGCCGTGGAGGAACTCATCGAGGTTGACAAACTGTGCTGCTTGTTCTAAGGCTTCGTCTGTCACCCCTTTTTCTCTCATGAGCTCCTCGAAATGGTGCGCTTCCATGTGGCACAGTCCACAATCGGAGTGATGCACCACCATGATTTCCTCGCATCCTAATTCGTACACCGCCACCAAGAGCGACCGCATCACCGAGTCGTAGTGCGAAATCATGGTGCCACCTGCCACCTTGATAATCTTGGCATCGCCGTTTTTCAATCCCATTGACTTGGGCAAGAGTTCGGTGAGACGGGTGTCCATGCAGGTGAGCACTGCCAACTTTCGATTGGGCTGCCCAGATGTGATATACTCTTCGTATCGCTTTTCTGCCACGAACTGTTTGTTAAATGTTAAAATGTCGTCTATCATATTGCTTTCTTTACGAGCTGCCTCCTTAGTATCTTAAATAAGGTGGTGGGGGAGCAGTTTTCTGTTGATATGGAGACAAATTTAACGGTTTTTCTGAAATAAACAAAGTTCATGCGCGCAAAAAAAGAAAAATATGTTTGCATCAATTTTTGAGATTATCAAACAAAAGTGAATTTCTTCACACTCTTTCACTATACCTTGGAAATATCAGTTCAAAAAGAAAGTAGAGTACGACTGATAACCTCTTGAAATAGGGCGAATTATGTTATTTTCTTCAAAGTTCTGCATGAAGTTTGTGAGCGAAGTAGCTGATGAGGGTAGACTTTGAATATTATTTAAGGATTAACGGACTTAATCTCTGTAAATGGAACTGATGTTGCTTTTTTGCTTTGTATCTTTGCATTAGTTTAATTCGAAATAAAAATAATAAGACCATGGAAATTACACTCTAAGAGGCAAAGGATGCCATGAAAAACACGTTTTGTAGGTTGATGCTGTTACCCGCAGCAGGCGAGGTGCGATGGTTGGGTACTGTGTCAGATTTGGTAGAGCTGGTACACATAATGTGGTACGACGGCTTAACAATCGATGAACACGGACAGGTGCTCAACTTCTCCACCTCGGTCAACCGACTTTGTGAGCGTTTGGGACTGCGTGCACCGCGCAAGCCCAACACAGTGATGAACAACATCAGAAATCGCAAGAACTACGACCGCATGCTCATTGTGCGTTGCCAGCACCTCATGGAGCAGGGCGAAGAACCGTTGGCAAGATTTATTAAGGAAGAAAAGGGGGAGGGGGAAGAAGAAGGAAGCCTCTCCCCCGAAAGCCTCTCCCCCGACCCCTCCCCAAAGGGAAGGGGAGTGATTAGCGGAAGTATTAACTCGTGAACTTGTCAACACGTTAACTTGTCAACTCGTCAACTCGTTAACTAAAAAACTTGTCACCTTGTTAACTCGTCACCTTGTGAACTCGTCAACTAAAAAAACTCATCAACTTAAAAAAACTCCCCTTCCTCTATCTACTCCCCTCCTTTGGAGGGGTCGGGGGAGGCTCTTTAATTACCATGAAAGCATATATCAAATTAGAATTACAGTTTTTTGAAAACCCTAAGTTTATCACACTTCGCGAAAAAGAAGGCTGCGCTGGCGAAGGCTGCGTGCTTGAGCTGATACGCTATCTGCGCGTTTGTCCCGAAGGTATGGGATGTCAAGCGGCGTTGAGAAATATTTCTGTGTTTTGATAAAAGGACTAATATATGTTAATTAAAATATAGCACTTTTG
>NZ_JRPQ01000276.1 GCF_000762405.1 Hoylesella timonensis S9-PR14
TTGATGAGTTCCCGTTGGATCATATACAAACCTAACATGATACATTTGAGTTTTATTATCCATATTACTTCACATTATAACCAATTACATAGTTCATTCCTCTATGCCCTACAATATCACCACCAAAAAAAAATAACAGCGTTACCGTTTGACATTTCGTTTTTTACCCGATTTCAACATGTGCATCCCCATAAGGAAGCAGCGTTGCCGGAAAGCCATATCATCCTCGTCGGGTTTCTTTCCCCAGCCTCCTTTTGGGGCGGCTCCACCTCCAGCACTCTCCGAAATGGCCGTTGCCTTATCGAGATATCCAAGAAAAAGGGCTGTTGCAACCAACGTCACTTGGCTTGAATTTTCTGCCATCTGTTCGAAGACAGACCCTTCTGAAAGGTTTTCTGTAGCTTTATCGAATGCAGCTCTCTGTTCCTGCGGAAGAGACTCACGATAAGCATTAAATTTACTATAAGACTTTTGTGCTTCTATCGAGGCCATATTCCAGCCAACAGCTTGCATTTCATGTAAGGCTTGTGTGTTCAAGTTCGGTGCAATAGAGTGTATGTCACTCCTTATTTCCTTATATCGTTCTTCGGTGGTCTCGGTCAGTCCTTTCACCAATTTAAGCTTTCTTTCTGCTTCTGCAAGTTTTTCTTGTTTGTCAATAATTTTTCCTTTTGTTTTTTCAATATCAGCGATAATTCTCGCACGTTCAGCATCTGCCTGTTCCTTGGTAATTTTTCCAGCCTTGACATCGTTTTCTAATCTTTCAATTTCTTTTAATAAATCGTTCTTATGACTTTCAAGATTAGCTATCATAGTACTCAAACCTTTCAATCTTGCTTCTCCATGCTTAATCGCTTTTTCTTGTTCTGACAGTGTAACCTTATTCCTTGAAATTTGTAGTTTTTGAT
>NZ_JRPQ01000277.1 GCF_000762405.1 Hoylesella timonensis S9-PR14
ATTATACAGCAATTGACGTTACGGGCAAAGGCGGGGCGAAGCCCCAAAAGGAATATAGCCCAGGGTAACACCCTGGGAGAAAGGTCGTTAGCTCATTGGCGCGCTGTAAGCGCAAAAGGAGCCAGTGAAGTATCCTTTCTCGCAACTTCCTTTTGCGCTTACAGCGCGCCAGTATGCTGGAATATCCATACCCAGGGTGTTACCCTGGACTATATTCCGATTGGGCTTTCAGCCCGTCTTTGCGGCTTGAAGACCCTTCATACTTAATTGTGAAGGCAGATTCTTCATCGTGATACCACCGCTCGACTCTTTAGAAATGATGTATCTTGTTGTTGATAACAACATAGATGATAGCAACAACGAAAGCTACAGAAAACACGAAAATGTGCGTGTGATAAAAAGAAGCCAAAGGGACGGAGGCGTTCTGATGAAAAAAGCGAAAGAAAATGAGTTGCAACCCCTCTCCTACCTTTCATCAAAAGTAAAAGAATGTAACGATGTTTTTCGTTGTTTTAGATAGAACGGTATGTTGCTATCTGGTAAAGACAAAAATGGTTTTTGTCCTGTTATTTTACCAAAAATCGGCCATCTAAAATCTTCAAAATAGAAAAAATCAATAGGCAAACGAGCTGCAAAAATGGGCTGATTTTAACAAAAAAGACGCTTTTTACAGCTGAAACAATGACTTTACGGTCTTGGAAACATACATTAGTGCTGTTATTCACATGCTTCAGCAGCCTTAAAGCATGCAAATTGGAGGGTTATCTCAATGCTTTCATCGAAAAGGAATGATAAAAATAGGCAGAAAAAGAGGCACCTAAGACTTAACATATTCAACAACAACGAGTTATAAAAGTCGCTCATTTCTCGCGTATTTGCGACCAACTTTGCTGTTGGTTGTTTTCACGCGAGTTTTGAGAGACACTTTGTAAAGAAAATTCAGCAATAATAAGCCTTCCGTGTAGCGTATCCCCAATTTTACAGTTGTTGCTTCGTTGGTATCGTTCATTGTAAAAATATGATTCTTCAATAAAAGCGCTGTGGGTACATTCACCAATCGCCAACATTCGTAAACGATAGGGAAATTCCTCAATGATGTAGGGAAAAGCCCTTTCGGCACTAAAAATGAATCATTATATTTGCAATGTGATGAAAGGAAAAAGGTTCTGTCAAACCAGCAGACTTCGTCACCAATGGTCGTTAAAGACAGCACAATGACATCACACCCATATTTACGAATCAACAAAACCCTATTATGATGAAAAAGCTTATATTTACCCTCGCAGCACTCTTCTTTATTTCCGTCTCGGCAAGTGCCATGAGTTACAGGCAAGCTCGTCAACAGGCACTCTTCCTAACGGACAAGATGGCTTATGAACTCAACCTTACCGATGACCAATATGAGGCGGCTTACGAGATAAACCTCGACTATCTGATGAGGATAGACGATTACGATGACCTGTTTGGCGTTTATTGGAACAGGCGCAACATGGACTTGAACTACATCCTCTTCGATTGGCAATATCGGTTGTACTGCGATGCGACATACTTCTATCGTCCCTTATATTGGAACGCAGGCTATTGGCATTTTTCCATTTATGCACGCTATCCACGGCGAGATTACTTCTACTTTGGAACGCCGCAATTTTACACCGTCTACTGTTGTGGGCATAGCTGGCACCGCAACGGCAACCGCTCATGGTACTATGGACGCAGCTACGGAAACGACTACCGTAACAATGGCATTGGCATGCGCGACAGATTCCACAGCGGATATTACAACAATGACAGTCGCTCCTTTGGCAATGGACCGCAAAGAAGAATCTCTACCTATGGAAGGGGTTGCGATAATGGCGATATGTACAATCGCTCGGGTAGCATTCGTGATTATCAAAACGTACCTGACCAAAATTCCAACACGGTGTTTGGAGGCAGACGCAGTAGTACACGTACCACTGTTACACAGCCTACACCCAACTACAACGGAAGCAGGAGTGGGAGTTTCGGTGGTAGCAGATCGTATCAAATTCCTGATAACAGACCCTCTGTACCAAATCGAACATTCACCCCGAACGAATCAACCCGTCCAAGTAGGCAATATGCTCCACAACGTTCCAATGTGATGCGCAACCCCTCAACGCCTCCATCACGCAACTTTGGTGCAGCATCAAGAGGTGGGCGGAGTTCGATAGGCACGTCAGTACCGAGAGGAAATGCCAACAATAACAATGGTTCTACGGTTCACTTTGGGGGAAGAAGGTAGATACTATCGGTAAGAAATAAAATAGGTGAAATCAAAAACGGTAGATTCTTTTATAGGCATTAAAGATGTTTCAGGAAACAGACAGTGGCAATGACTGACGCCAGTCATTAGCACACAACGCAAAACTTCAGAAGGTGCGAATGTTACAGTTGTAGCTTTCGCACCTCTGCATTGTTCATCCGTGCGATTTCAGACATGGGCAAACGATAAAACACACTCTGAATGGCTTTGTTAATGATGCCATGCCCCACCGCAAGAACAGTACCTGAAGGGCAACGCCGCCTCACTTCTTCGAGGAAAGCCGCTGCTCGTTGCTTGAGTGCTTCGATGCTTTCGACATTGTCAGGAAAAGGTTTGTCTTTCAAATCAGGAATATAACAACCTGTAAAATCGCCCCAATCGCGCTCTCGAAGGAGTGGCGTTTGGTGTACCACAGCCTGATGCGGAGCGGCAATACATGCACAAGTCTGCACAGCACGCTGCAAGTCACTGGAGAAAAACATATCGATTGCTTCAGAACGAAATTGCTCACAAAGACATGCTGCCTGTTGTTCTCCCAACTCACTGAGCGTTCCAGGCGTTTGTCCCTGCATCACTTTTTGCACATTCTCTACCGTTTCACCATGTCTCACCAAATATAAAGTTGTCATATCTTCATGATTTGGCGCAAAAATAATAAAAAAGAATTGGAATTATGAGAGATAGTTTGTACATTTGTCACGTATATAAAGATTTTTATGAAAACAGTACAAAACTCATTCATCCGCTCATTGTGTGCTATCATCATTGGTGTTCTCTTAATTCGATATCGTGAAGAAACCGTGACATGGCTAACCATTCTGATTGGTGTCTTATTCTTTCTATCAGGTTTGATTTCGTGTATCACCTATTTTATTGATAAGAAACATCAAGACGAAACCGTGGTACTCGATGCCAATGGGCGACAGATTTCGGGCTTCCGTCCCACGTTTCCTATCGTTGGGTTGGGTAGCATGGTGTTGGGAGCCATATTGGCACTGATGCCAACCGTGTTTATGACGGGCTTGGTATATATCCTTGCTGCTATCTTAATATTAGGAGCTATCAACCAATTCGTCATCTTGGCAACAATCAATCGTATTCTACGAGTAGGTGTTATCTTTTGGCTTCTGCCCTGTTTTGTATTAGCTATCGGAGTTATCGCTATCGTGGCACCAAGGTGGATTGCCTCTGCACCGCTCTTCGTGTTAGGTTGGACCCTCGTACTGTACGGTGTCATCGAGTGTATCGATGCCTTCAAAGTGATGTCGGTGAACAGAAAATACAAACAAAACCCTACCTTTGAAGAAACTGCTATTGAAACTACGGAGATAGAACCCTCGGTAACAGAACCTACAGAAGTGGTGGATATGACCAATGAAGAAACAAATTCCACACCTAAAGAATAAGCCCTAAACGTCAATTAAATGAACGGTAAGAGTTACAAAGACAACGTCTTATGTTCTTAGTATATATTGTAAACTTACCCGTTCATTGAATGTATAAACATCATCTGTAAAAGAACATATCAAAAATGAACCTAAATTCTACAACTTCTCCCCATAAGAAGCTGAATCCTATTGCGTGGGTGCCCACCTTATATTTTGCCATGGGGATGCCTTTTGTGGTGCTCAACATGGTGACTTCACTAATGTACAAGGGGTTAGGAATCTCTGATACGCAAATCACCTTTTGGACAGGACTGATTATGCTGCCTTGGACATTGAAGCCGATTTGGAGTCCTTTCCTTGAAATCTACAAGACCAAGAAGTTTTTTGTGGTGCTTACCCAGTTGCTTTGTGGCGTGATGTTTGCCTTATTGGCTTTCGCCTTGAACCTTTCTAACTTCTTTGCTATCACCATTAGCATTTTAGCAGTGATTGCCATCAGCGGTGCCACACACGACATTGCAGCCGACGGAACATATATGTCGGTACTATCAACCGAAGAACAAGCACGCTGGATAGGTTGGCAAGGTGCGTTTTACAACGTGGCGAAGATATTTGCAACAGGAGGATTAGTGTACTTGGCAGGAATTTTCATCAAGAGTTACGGTGTGACTAAGGCATGGATGTTCATCATGTTGATTACTGGTACAACCATGCTCGTTTTGGGATGCTATCACTTTTTCATGCTTCCAACAGACGAAAAATCTGATAAGCAAAGAAAGAGTGCTCGTGAGATATGGACAGAATTATGGATGGTGTTTGCAGAGTTCTTCAAAAAGAAACACATTACTTATTATATATGCTTCATCATTCTCTATCGGTTTGCCGAAGGATTTGTGATGAAGATAGTGCCACTCTTCCTTAAAGCACCTGTTGCGGAGCAAGGATTGGGCATGACAGAACAAGAAATTGGACTGTGCTATGGTACTGTTGGAGCTGCTGCCTTTGTCATTGGTTCTATCTTGGGTGGCTACTATATCGCACATCGTGGATTGAAAAAGACACTTTTCTCTTTGGCATTGGTGTTCAATGTGCCATTTGTGGCGTATAACCTATTGGCGATTTACCAACCACAAGACCTTGTCTTTATAGGCAGTGCCATTGGACTGGAGTACTTTGGTTATGGCTTTGGCTTCGTGGGACTAACGCTCTTCATGATGCAACAAATCGCGCCAGGCAAGCACAAGATGTCACACTATGCCTTTGCCAGTGGCATTATGAACCTTGGTGTGATGTTGCCGGGCATGCTTAGTGGTGCGGTGAGCGACGCATTGGGCTACCAACACTTCTTCGTGTTCGTGTTACTATGTACCATTCCCGCCTTACTCATCACTTGGTTTGTGCCGTTTGGAGCCTCCCCTAACCCCTCCCAAGGAGGGGAATAATTAGCTGAGAGCATTGAACGTTGAGGTTTGGACTTTTGGTTATCAATGCTATCAGCTGGTGAACTCGTCAACTTTGAACTCGTCAACTAAAAAACTAAAAACTCAAAAACTATCAACTCGTCAACTAATAACTTGTCAACTCGTCAACTAATAACTTGTCAACTCGTCAACTTAAACTATCAACTCGTCAACTTGTAAACTTGTCAACTCGTCAACTAAATATTTTTTCTATGTCCAAATTAATCATTCAAGGGCAGCCTTTGCCCAACATGCCGTGGGAAGACCGTGCGGCAGATTGTAAAGAAGTCATGTGGCGCTGTTCGGCGAATCCCATTATTCCAAGGAATTTGCTACCCACCTCCAACAGTATTTTCAATAGTGCCGTAGTACCTTTCAAAGACGGTTACGCTGGTGTGTTCCGCTGTGATGACACCAACCGTAGAATGGTATTACACGTCGGTTTCAGTGACGACGGTGTAAAATGGAACATCAACGAAGAACCACTCCGTTTTGAGTGTGACAATAAAGAGATTGGTGAATGGGTGTACGGTTACGACCCACGTGTGTGCTTTATCGATGACCGCTACTACGTCACATGGTGTAACGGCTATCATGGACCTACCATTGGCGTGGCATACACGTTTGATTTCAAGACTTTCCACCAGTTGGAAAATGCTTTCCTGCCCTACAACCGCAACGGTGTGATGTTCCCAAAGAAGATTAATGGCAACTTTGCCATGCTTAGTCGCCCAAGTGATACAGGACACACTCCCTTCGGAGACATCTTCTACAGCGAATCTCCCGACTTGGTGTACTGGGGCAAGCATCGCCATGTCATGTCACCTGCCGCCTTCGAAGTAAGTGCATGGCAGTGCATGAAGATAGGCGCTGGTCCTATTCCTATTGAGACATCCGAAGGTTGGCTGATGTTTTACCATGGTGTACTACGCTCGTGCAATGGCTACGTGTACAGCTTTGGCTCTGCCCTACTCGACTTGGAACAGCCATGGAAGCCTATCTATCGCTCAGGTCCTTATCTCATCTCGCCACAAACGCAGTATGAGCTGACTGGCGACGTGCCTAATGTTTGTTTCCCCTGTGCAGAGGTGCATGATCCCAATACAGGTCGCGTAGCCGTTTACTACGGTTGTGCCGACACCGTCACGGGTTTGGCTTTTGGTTATATACCCGAGATTATTGAATTTACGAAACGCACAAGTATCATTTAAGTTGTAGCGTTGACAACGTTAATGATGGACGGTTCTAAGAATTACCGCCGTGTATGTGTTACTTAGAACCCATAGACATGCCTTTTGTCGCCATAGGCTTCTTTTGGCATAAGAAGTTCAAAGTCTGGCAAAGCAATTTTTAGAACCGTCCTTACACATCTCTTATCATCAAGCAGTTAAAACAGACATTCCACATGAAACACATTCTTTGCCTGGTCATGGCATTCGTGACAGCCACCTTCTTTGAACAAAACATACAAGCACAGTCGATGAATGAATGGGACAATCCATCCATCACCCATCTGAAGCGTGAAGAAGCTGGCGCACTAACCATTCCACAAGAGAATTCTATACAAGACGATTGTGTTCCTATGGAACAATCTCCCTACTACCAAAGCCTGAATGGTACATGGAAGTTCATGTGGGTGCCAGATCCTTCAAAGCGACCTGCCCGTTTCTTCGTTGCTAACTATGACGATAGTGCGTGGGACGATATCAACGTTCCTTCAACATGGCAAGTCTACGGAGTGCGGAATGGAAAACAATGGGACAAGCCACTGTACACCAATTTCAACTATCCGTTTACTTATAATTGGAGGACATTCAGCGTAATGGCTGACCGTCCCTCTGGCTGGACGTATAACAACGACATGAAAAACCCAGTGGGAAGCTATCGACGTACGTTCTCCATTCCATCTACATGGAATGGGCGTGACGTGCATTTGCGACTCAACGGTGCAGGTCACGGCTATTATGTTTGGATCAATGGAAACTTTGCTGGCTATGCCGAAGACTCTTATTTGCCCTCTAACTTTAACATTACCTCACTGCTCAAAGCAGGCACGAATGAAATTGCCATTCAAGTGTACCGGTTTACAAGCGGATCTTTCCTCGAAGATCAAGACTATTGGCGCCTGACAGGTATTACACGTGACATCTTTTTGTGGTCAACACCAAAGACATGCGTCAAAGATTTCTTCTTTAAGACAACGAATTTGTCACCTAACGGAACTTCTGCTACGAGCGAGGTAAGCCTCTCCATTGCGGGGAAAACTACACAAAACACATCAGTAGAAGCGAAGTTATTGGACGGAAAGAAAGTCCTCGCAATAACCAACAAGCAGGTCACGACGGGCGAGACAACGCTGAACCTTCCTACAGTGAGCGGCATTGAAGCATGGAGTGCAGAGCGTCCAACATTATACAACCTTGTACTCACGTTGAAAGAGAATGGTAAAACCATAGATACCAGAGCTTGCAAAATTGGATTTAGAACCATAAGCATAGGTCAGGATGGCGCATTCTTGGTAAATGGAAAGTCAGTGATATTCCATGGTGTGAACCGTCACGAGTTCAGTGAAGAGAATGGAAGAACTGTATCCAAACAAGAGATGGAACAGGACGTCAAGCAAATGAAACAGCTCAACATCAATGCAGTACGAACCTCACACTATCCCAACAGTCCTTACTTCTACGAATTGTGCGACAAATACGGCCTTTATGTATTGGCAGAAGCCAACGTAGAGTGCCATGGCAACACCAGCCTGTCAAGCAACGAATTATTCAGAGCCGCCATGGTAGAGCGTAACACCCGCCATGTACTGTCGCTTCGAAATCACCCATCCATCGTCATTTGGTCGGGTGGCAACGAGAGTGGTGGAGGTGATAACTTCAGATCGGTCATGGAAGCCATTAAACAACTTGACGACACACGGCTCACCCACTATGAAGGCAACAGCAAATGGAGCGACATGACCAGCACGATGTATGCAAGCTACGACCGTATCAAGAACATTGGCCAGCAGCGATTGGCAGAATACAAAGCAGGATGGCACCCCAAACCCCACGTTCAATGCGAGAACACCCATGCCATGGGAAACTCCATGGGCAACCAACGAGAAATGTTCAACCTGTACGAACGCTATCCAGCCTTAATCGGTGAATTTATTTGGGACTGGAAAGATCAAGGCATTAAGATACCTGTTCCAGGCAAGCCTAATCAATATTACTGGGCATACGGTGGCGACTTTGGCGACATGCCTAACGACAACAACTTCTGCTGCAACGGCATTGTCTTGCCAGACAACACCCCAACGGCCAAGACCTTCAACGTCAAGAAGATCTACCAACCCATGGACTTCAGGATGAAAGACAGCCTGCAATATATATTTGTTGCCAAAAGCAAGCTCAATCAACGCCGACTGAACGATGTAGACCTCACCTACCAGTTACTGAAAGACGGCATTGCCATTGCACAAGGCACTGTCAACAACATCGACATCGCACCCAACGACAGCATGGAAATCAAGCTCAATGGACTTCCAACACTTGACGACAAGGCAGCAGAATACTTTATTCGCTTCACCGCCAAGCTGCGTCAAGCCACCCTGTGGGCGGATGCAGGATATGAAGTTGCGAGCGAACAATTCAGGATAAGAAATGCCATTCACAAGAAACCGCACGTCTCATCCAACAGCAACCCACTGCAACTCACCCAAAACGAAGGCACTGTGACCATCACAGGTTCCGACTTCTCGGCAGTTTTCACCAATGGCATCCTCTCTTCCTACTATCATCAAGGAAAGCAGCTCATCAGTAGCGACATCTTACTAAATGCTTTCAGACTGCCAACGGACAACGACAAGACACAGACAGGCAACTGGGACAACATGGGACTGCGTATGCTCAACTATTCGTTGGGCAACACAGATGCGACTCTTGACATTGACGGCAAGCGTGCCAGCATCAAAACAGAATGCACCTATACTGGCACTAATGGCACTGCCTTCAACGTAAACCAGCAATATACCATATTGAACGACGGCACCATTATTGTCAACAATATCATCGACCCTGCACAAAAAGGTGTTGTATTACCTAAGTTGGGCTTCCGCCTTGGCATGCCACAGAGCTTCAACAAGATGCAATGGTTTGGTCGTGGTCCTTGGGATAGCTATAAAGACCGCAGGGAATCGGCTTTCGAAGGAGTGTATGGCAGCACCGTTGAGCAACAATTTACCCCTTATGTGAAGCCTCAGGAATGTGGCAACAAGGAAAATGTTAGATGGTTGGCATTGACAGACAGCCAAGGAAGTGGACTCATGTTCGTGGCTCCTGCACAGATGGCAACCACGGTAGCCAACTGGAAAGCCGAGGACAACTATACCAACAGAAACAACCGATCGGCACATCCATACCAACTGGTGACAACGTCCGAGACCGTTGTATGCCTTGATGCGGCACAAAGAGGGTTAGGAAATGCCAGCTGCGGTACAGATGTCATGCCCAAATATGAGCTTACGGCTCACAAGACTTCCTTCGACTTCATCATCCTACCTTTGGCACATCCACATTCTGAGAAAGAATTAGCTCAATTGGCACAAATAGATAATCCCCTTTGTCAACCTGTACACATTGAACGGAACAAAAACGGATGGGTGTCTATCTCCTCACCACAACCCAATGTTGTAATTCGTTATAGTCTTGACGGCAAACCCGAACAAGTTTACTCAAAGCCATTCTACCTGAAGTCACGCGGTGTCATCAAGGCTTACGCATCGTCACCCGACCATGAAAATAGCATGGTAACAACCGTGGAGTTTGGCATCATGATAGACAAGAGTGCATGGAGAGTTGTCAGTTACGACAGTGAGCAAGGCGGTACAGAACAAGCTGCCTATGCCATTGACGATAACGAGAACACCATTTGGCACACCCAATATCAACCGTCAAAGCCCACATTCCCTCACGAAATCGTGGTAGACATGGGGAAAAGCTACCGTGTTTCCGCTTTCTACTATCAGGGAAGGAAAGACCTTGTCAATGGGAGGATTGGCGATTATGAAATATTCTTTAGCAACGACTTATACAAATGGGGAGCACCAGCAGCAGTGGGCAGGTGGGAAAACACCTCGGCAAAACAAACCGTACCTATTATTAGCAAGCCTATTGCCCGTTACATGAAACTGATAGCCTACAACGCTGTAGACAAAACCGACTTTGCCTCTGCCGCTGAAATAGGAATCAACGCAGACGAGGAGATTGGCGACGGACAAGTAACTGCCAAAGATGAGCTGGACGGCCGCACATTCTACCTCCGAGAAAAAGAGTCGGGACTATACTTGCATTACCAACAAGACCAAAGCAGTAGTTATCAAGGAGATTATTGTTTAGGACAGCTCGACACAAACGACGAAGCATACAAGTTCACCTTCTCAAGAAGTGAAGGCTTTACCAACATCTACTCGGTGCGCAATAGCAGTCTTTACATGGCAGGCGTAACAGGCAACTGGCAATGCGTTGCAATGCAATATCCGTTTTCTAACCAGCAACTCATTCAAGCCGAATGGGTAGGCGAAAACGAATATAAGCTGAGGGGAATGTGGCAAATACACCGCTACCTCAACTTTGACGAGAAAAGAATAAATGCGTACGTATATCCCGACAAGAACACAGGTGCTTCGTTTATCATGGTACTTCCATCAGGCATCGAGACCTTGTCACACAAGCAATCGCTGAATGTACACCCAACTCTATCAAAAGGTACTATTTACATCGAAGGACAAAACGCCACACGCGTGGAGGTGTACAACACCATGGGCAAGCAGATACAAAATGTCATCGGCAACAATACGTTCAGTCTAACCCTTCAAGCACCCAATGGACTTTACTTCGTGAAGTTGTATAATTTGGCAACGGGAGAGCAACGATGCGTCAAAATTATCTTGACACGCCACTAATGGCAGCCATCTTCTCAAAGTATCATGCATTTCCAACCAACCAAAGCTACCCACAATCGCCACCACTGTACATGGACGGTTTCGGGAAATATCTTCATGCCCCCTGATTTTCTATGAAAGAAAAATCTCTTTCAGTACAGAAACACAGCATTGTGACTATCATCAAGAGCAAGGACAGCATACCAAACAACTGGTGAACAAATAACAATGCAGCAGAATGAAGGGTTTAGATTTTGGAAATAGCCAAGTGGTTAGAGTTCACAAAGCGTCAAATACTATCTATCTGATTATTAAATAGAAGCAAAGACACCATTAGCAAACTTACGCAAAGGATTTATTCAATACGAGATAAATATACTTTTTCTGCTTGCCCTTCAAATGAAAACCTTGCTTCTTCAGATAAGAAAAGAAGTGTTGCAGACTTTGTGGTTGCTTTTCAATTCCTCTCGCATAACGATAAACAGCCTTGGCAAAAGCCTCTTCATCCACCTGACTATTTACTGCTAATTGATGCAACAGAACAGGCAAAAGGTCATAATACACCCATGCAGTGTTGGCTGTCTCATCGCTACCTTCTGCTCCAACGCTGATACTATGATTGGATTGTATGCTACGTTTTGCTTTCTTTATCAACGTCAGATTAATGGGACTATGTTCTATTGAATCTGTAAACATCTTCTCATGTGTGATATACTTACCAAAGAGATATTTGGCTAAATACTCTGTGGTTGATTCCGCAAAAAAGTTTGTTTCTTGAGCAGACAAGTTTTTTGGGCGTATTTGTTGTTTACCAATCACAAAATGTAGCATTTCATGCAATAATGTATGGTGATAATACATTTTTTGATCCATCAGCAACACGCTGTCCAAGGTCAAAGAAAAATGAGCAGAAAGGTTGTCCAAATTCTCTGCTTTCCCCATCTTCACTTCAAAGTTGAGACCTGTTTTCACAATTGCGATGTGCTGTCGAATATCATTAGAAAGATTTGCGAGACAATCAATTGCTTTCAATGCACGATATATGACGCTGTCATCAGGAACAGACTCTGTTGTGGACAAAGAGCCTTTGTCAAAGGATTTGTGAATAGTGTCAGGTGATAACTTATGATACAACTGTGTAGCCAGCTTTTCGTTTTCGGCAACCAATGTGATATCAAACCCCTTGTATTCAATGGTTTTATGTTCATATACGGGACGATAGAACAAGAACAATGAAGGGAACTTTTCGTGTGGTGGCACTGTAATGCTTTCGGTGGTATATAAATCTATCAATCCTTTATCTGTAAGTAGATAAAAGAGAGAAGGATTTACGTGTAAAATGTAAGTGGTGGTGTCCGCCCTTTGTGTGTTTGTAGGGAATAAAGTTCCCCATCCTTCATAGTGAATATATGAAAATGAGGGGATGCCATTGCTATTAAACAGATTGCCAGCTATAAACGAACAGTCGTTATATGATAATGAGAATCGCCCTCGCGCTGTTTTCATGTATTGAAGTTCCTGCTTCTCTATCTCAGGGGTGTTCCAGTTCGTTAGATTCAGATTGTTCCACCTCAATTTTCCGTATTGTAGCGTGACAGGAATAAATGGTCGTAAAACAGCACTGAAGTATGAACTGTTCTCAAATTGATATTGTTGCAGTGAAGATAGCGTTGTTTGTTGCGGAAACTCTACCTTTACTCCCAATTGAATATAAGGTGACAAAGACCAACCGCTGGGAAGAGAATCGGTCAATAATGCATAGTCTGAGTAAAAAGGAGAGATGACGACACGTTGTTGTCCCCATGCGGATAACGGTAGTAGAAATATACATATCTCTACGAATAGTATGTGCAAATAATTGATTGATTTCTTCATTGTTGAGCTTATTTTAACAATATATGTAGACTTATAAATAAAACTCAGATAACACTTTCTATCACTCACAACTCACATCAGGCAAAGCTGTGCGTAGCCATGCACAGCTTTATCCCATCAACACCAATCTCTCTACATATTTCGAGAGGATATCTATTCCTTTGATGTTGTCGCCTCCTTGCGGTATGATGACATCGGCAAAACGCTTGGTAGGCTCGATAAATTGCTCGTGCATAGGCTTCAGCACCTCTAAATAGCGGTTCACCACCATACTGACATCACGACCTCGCTCAACGATGTCTCGCTGAATGTTGCGAATCAGTCGTTCGTCAGAATCGCAATCCACAAACACTTTCAAGTCCATCATCTCACGCAACCGCTTATTGAGCAGCGTCATAATTCCTTCGATAATGATAACAGGCTTAGGGTCTACATGTATGGTCTCTGGCAATCGGTTACACTTGATATATGAATAGGTAGGCTGCTCTATCGATTCTCCACTACGTAAGAGATTGACCTGCTTGATGAGCAATTTCCAATCGAAAGCATCGGGGTGATCAAAGTTAATGGCATGCCGTTCTTCTTCGGTCATCTCAGAGGTGTCATTATAATAAGAATCGAGCGGAACCACAGCCACATACGCAGGAGGAAGTGCCTCCACTAACTTTCTCACCACGGTGGTCTTACCCGACCCCGTACCACCAGCAATACCAATAACAGTGATTTTATTGTTAAATTCTAAAGGAAACATGATAAAATTATTTATGCTAAAATATCTTGGAACATCACTTGATAATATTTCGCCTTCTCCTCTATCTTCATAGGATAAGCACGCGAGCTACTCGGCATGCGATACAAGCGCAAGAGTCTACCTTCAAATTGAAACGTATGGTATTGCCCCATTTGGGGTGCAGAAACACCATAATGCTGCGTAAAAACCTTAGTAGCCAACCTACCTGCCGTGAGTACTCCCCTACATTGGGGCAGATTTCGCAACAAGGCATCCAAGTTGACGGGTTCTACAATCTCCAAATCTTTGTCCGATGCCGTATTCTTGGTTCGTCGCACACGCAAGGCTGTGTCATACAGTGCCACCCCTTTCTCTTGTAAAAACGCTTTCAATTCGTCTAACTTAAAACATTTCTCTCCCTCATCGACAAAATGATTCTTATCATTAAAGAACAAATAACCAAAGATACGCCACATATCATTTTGGAAATTGGGATAAAAGAACGGCATACTCCAACGTTTAGGAGCTGGAGGAAACGTTCCCAACATCAGCAGCCTTGCATGCTTGGGCAAGAAAGGCTCGAAAGGATGCGTCTCTATGGTGGGCAAATCATTGTTCATATCTCGTTGTTTCTTCGTACGTTCACATGGTGGGTTAGACACTCTTCAACGCCAGACTGCAACCGCCCTCATTCCGTGCTCATTGTCTATGTGCCTGTTCAGCGTTTCGCTCCGATGCAATCATCCGCTTGTTTCAACATTACAAACTGGCAAAACAGATTGTTTTCGGAAGGAAAATAGACTGTTTTGGTGAGCAATACAGTCTATTTTGGTGAATTACTGTCCATGTGTAAGCGGCTTATCTACCGCTACGACTGTTTTTTCACTAAGTAGACAACCACAGGCAAGTGGTCGCTATACCCATTGAGCCACACGCCTCCCGCTGTGGTTCGCTTAGGTGCGCCCTTATATTTGCCGGTAGACTGGATGAGATAATCGTAACGTACAATCTGACATTTCCAATATTTCAACGACGAATAGTCGCGTTTTCCGTTTTGATTGAGCATGTTGGGCGAGAGTACTATTTGGTCAAAGAGATTCCATCCTCCTTGATACATTAATGTTCCTCTACCCTGTTTTGCCAAAATGTTATACCATGGATTGTACATATCGTCCTTTCCAACTTCATCCACCTCTGCTTTGGCAGACAACACCTTTGCCATACTGCGACTCGTAGGGTCGTCGTTCATGTCGCCCATCACCATCACTTTGATAGCAGGATGTTGACGTAAAAGCGAATCCTTTACCGCTTTCACCTGCGCAGCAGCCACCTCTCTATAATAAGACCCACTGTAACGGCTCGGCCAGTGACACACAATGACCGCTACATGTTCGCCCCCTAACGTTCCTGTCACGGTGAGGTAGCCACGGGTACGGAAAGCACTGTCTTTGGGAAGTTGCGGAACATACGGTACCAATTTCACCGTTTGAGGCGTGAAAAGCTGAGGATTGTACAACAATGCACAATCAATGCCACGCCTGTCTGGTCCTTCCACATGAATGTATCGATAACCTCGTGCAGCAAGAGGTGGCTGGGCAACCAACGCATCAAGAACGCGTGCATTCTCTACTTCGCTGAGTCCTATCATGGCACAACCCACCTTTGGCAACACATCTGTACCCATATCTGACAATGCACGTGCCATATTGTGCAACTTATTGGTATATTTGAGTTTGTCCCACTTATACGAACCCGTAGGTAGGAAGTCATAATCTTTCTTTCCTTCATCGTGACAGGTGTCAAAAAGATTCTCTTGATTGTAAAAACCTACGCCATAAACAGAATAATTTGTTTGTGCATTGAGCCTCAAAAGTCCTAAGACCAAGAGGAGTGAAAGCATGATTTGTTTTTTCATTATCGAGCTATTAATTTGGTAAAGAGGAGTCGTTCAATCATTCCTTTGATAGCGCACCAGTTCAATTGATATGAACCGACAGCTTCAACTCTCCTGCTATGTGATGCAAAGATAATTGTTTTCTGCTAATTAAATAACGTGGCAGGCAAAAAATACGTTTATTCTCTTCCAACATTGAAATTTATTTTGTTACTTTGCAATAAATATTATCATACTTACGAAAAATCTTCTATGATGCAACAAAAGCTCAAATTAGCACTTCTTGCCCTTTGTTATGCGTCGTTGACCTTTGCTCAAAACGACAAGACAAAGACCAACAAGAATCCTATGATGGATGAGTCGGCGTTTACTTTTACGGAAGCACAATTGGGCGAAGATGAGAACATGACCCAAAATGTCATTATCCTCAACTCAAGCACCAATGCTTATGCCTCGGGAGTAGGCTATCGATTCTCACCCGTACGTTTTCGCTATCGTGCCTTATCACAAGAGTATAACGACGTATATATCAACGGTGTACCGATGAACGACATGGAGAGTGGGCAGTTTAGATATTCCATGATAGGCGGACTGAACCAGCAAACCCGCAACGTTGACTTTGCACTGCCTTTTGAAAGCAACAGCTTTGCCATGAATGCATTGGCTGGCAGCAACAATTATGACTTCCGTGCAGGGAGCATGGCAGCAGGAAATAGACTATCGTTAGGAGCAGCCAACCGCAGTTACTCGGCACGTGGCATGTACACTTATGCCTCTGGATTCAATGCCAATGGTTGGGCAATAGCTGCCAACCTTACTTATCGTTGGGCGAACAAAGGATATGTAGAGGGAACTTTTTATAACTCGCTTTCCTATTTCTTAGCGATACAAAAACGGTGGACGAATGGACATTCGCTGTCGTTCTCTACATGGGGCAACCCTACCGAGCGTGCATCGCAGGGCGCATCCACAGACGAAGCATACTGGTTGGCTAACAATTACCTCTACAATCCCTATTGGGGCTACCAAAATGGAAAGATAAGAAACTCACGAGTAGTGAACGATTTTGCTCCGTCTGCCCTCCTCACGTGGGACTGGGATATTGCTAAAGACACGAAACTCACCACATCTCTCTTTGGTAAATATAGCAAATATAAGAGTACAAAACTGAACTATAACAACGCAGAGAACCCACAACCCGACTATTGGAAAAATCTTCCCAGTATGTATTACGATGTTTGGGGCGATGAAGCCAACAGCACTAATAGAAGTCATGCTGCTTTCTTAGAATGGAATGAGGCATACAACTACTGGACAGCCGCAAAAGAAAACCGTCAAGTGAAATGGGACCAACTGTACTGGGCGAACCAACAAGCAGCCAAGACAGGCAGCGATGCGCTATACTATGTGCAAGCCAAGCACAATGACAACTTTGTGATGAATTTAGCGTCAACGCTTACCACTAAATTAAGTAAGAACCAGACATGGAACATTGGGGCTGTATTAGGTCGAAACCAAGGTGGGCATTATCAGACAATGGAAGATTTGTTGGGTGCCAACAGTTTCCATAACATCAACACTTATGCCGTAGGCAATTATCCTAAAAGTAGCGATGCCGTGCAATACGACCTTAACACAATGGGAGCAGATAGAACAGGACGTTTGGTAGGCAAAGGCGACAAGTTTGGTTACGATTACGATATCCTGATTCACAAAGCACTTGTTTGGACCAATTACTTAGCCAACATGGGGCGCTTTCATCTCATGGTAGCAGGAAAAGTAGGCGGCACAGACATGCAACGCCAAGGCTATATGCGCAACGGAATGTTCCCAGAAAATTCGTATGGCAAGAGTGGACACGCCAAATTTTTAGATGGTGGTGGTAAAGCCAGTATCACATGGGATGCTGGACTGGGCAACATTGTATCTGTAGGAGCAGGATATGAGTGGCGCGCTCCAACGGCACGCACAGCCTTTGCATCGCCCGAAATGAACAACGACTTTGTGTTGAATCTAAAGAACCAACAAGTTTTCAGTAGTGAGTTGGGTTATCAATACCAAAATGCATGGGTACATGCCAACATCAACGCTTACTACAATAGAATGAATCATGTTACCGAATGGCAAAACTTCTATTTCGATAACCTCAATTCTTTCTCTTATGTTTCGATGACTGGCATTGAAAAAGAGGCGTACGGTGTAGAATTGGGGGCGCGCTTTAAGCTCGCATCCTATTTAGATCTTACCACACTCGGCACTTGGAGTGAAGCTAAAAACATCAACAATGCCAAGGTGCGCTACCTTAACTCAACCAAAGCACAATACGTGGACGAGACTGTGTACAACAAAGGTATGCGCGAAGGAGGAACGCCGCTTACCGCTGCAAGTCTTGGATTGAGTTTCCATCAAGGCGGATGGTTTGTAGATTTGAACGGAAACTATTACGATCGCATCTACTTATTCTATACTCCATGCTATCGGTATGAGAGTACGCTACATCTAAAGAATAGTAATGATAATGAAGAAAATAACATCATACCCGAACAAGCCAAAGGCAAAGGCGGTTTCATGTTGGACGGTAGTATTGGTAAGAGCATCCGATTGAAGAAAGGACAGCTGAACTTGAACCTCATGGTAACCAACCTTCTCAACAATCAACGTATCGTAACGGGAGGCTATGAACAAAGCCGAAGCGACTACATAGTGAAGGATGATGGGACGACAGATCCACGTACATACAAGTTTCCACGCAATCCGAAGAAATATTATGCTTACGGCATCAACGGAATGTTCCAAGTATCTTACAGATTCTAATAAATCTCAACGACATGAAGAAAATAAAATATATAGTCATTGCACTTGTTTGTGTATGCCTGAGTGGTTGCATGGCTGACGATTACGATGCACCGCAGTTGAACCAGTCGCCCTACGGCAACAATGAACTCACAGAAACGAAGGTGCTAAGCATTGCCCAATTGAAACAGCAATACCAAGGAGTAATTGCCGCAAGTGGCATAGAAGAAATTACAGAAGACATCCAAATCAAGGGTTGGATAACTGGAAATGATGTGGAAGGCAACATCTACAATCAGTTTGCAATGCAAGATGAAACGGGTGCTATACTGATCTCGGTAGCACAAGGTGGTCTCTACGGCTACCTTCCTGTTGGTCAAGAGGTTTTGATATCACTCAAAGGACTCATCATAGGAGGATATGGCAGTCAGGCACAAGTAGGAGGTTTATACATCAATAAGCGTGATGGTTCACCACAAGTGGGACGCATGAATAGGTTTGTGTGGATGAGGCATTTCAAATTGTTGGGCACACCTCAACCTGAAAAAGTGAAACCTACTGTCTTTGATCAAAGTAAAATAAGCAATCAGCAATATCTAACAAACAACAGTGGCATGCTGATGACGCTAAAGAATGTGCAGTTAGAAGGAGCCAACGGTAAAGCTGTATTTGCCCCGAAAGACGGAAGCATCGCCCTTACTGCCAATGCAGCCAACCGCACACTGAAGGGTATCAATAGCAAAACAATGGTAGTTCGTACCAGCACCTTTGCAGATTTTGCAAATCAACCCATGCCCACAGGAGCAGTAGACATTACTGGCGTCTTTACAAGATTCCGCAACACATGGCAAATCTTATTGCGCTCGGCTGACGACATCAAGCCCGCAAAATAGGACAATGCTACTACAAGATACGGAAACTCAATGACATTACTGACTGAATGTCTGGAACAAAAACTAAACAGAACAATTATCAATAAAAGAAATAATGATGAAAAAGCTATTTTATTCATTCCTATCGCTGGCTATCGCAGCACTGAGCCTTACCAGTTGTGAAGACGTTCCCGCACCCTACGAATACCCAGAGGACAATGGCGGTGGCGAGATTGTCGCCCCAACCGACCCCAAGGGAACAGGAACACAGGAAGACCCATACAATGTAGCCGGTGCTATCAAAATGATTAAAGGTTTGGAAACCGGCGCCAACTCGGCAGAGGTCTACGTCAAGGGAAAGATTGTCTCCATCAAAGAAATCAACACAACCAACTTTGGCAATGCCACCTATTATATATCTGACGATGGCACAAGCAAAGGACAGCTCTACATCTTCCGCAGCTTAGGACTGGAAAACAAGAAGTTCACCTCGGAGAATATCAAGGTGGGTGACGAAGTTGTAGTTTGCGGACAGTTCACCAACTACATGGGGAAAACGCCAGAAACCGTTACCAACAAGAGCTATCTCTACTCTGTCAATGGCAAGACGAGCGACAACTCGCAGCCACAGGAGCCTGGAACCAATGTGAATCCAACTGGTGAGGGCACAGAGGCGTCACCCTTCAACGTAGCAGCAGCCATGAAAAAGGACAAGGTTGCCAAGGTTTTTGTCAAGGGATACATCGTGGGATTCATTCCCGGAAAGGACAAAAACGAGGCCAAGTTCACTGCTGAGGGTTGCGAAACAGAGACCAACCTCCTTGTTGCCGATAAAGCTGACGAGACAAACATTGCCAACTGCATGCCCATACAACTACCCTTTGGCAACATTAGAGCTGGACTGAACCTGAAGAAAAACAAGGACGTATACAAGAAAGAGATAACGCTCTATGGAAACATAGAGAAGTACTTTGGTATCACGGGACTGAAAAACGTGTCGTATGCCTTGGTCGGCACAAAGAGTTTCGGGACAAAACCTGGTCAGCCAGTAACACCTTCAACCGACATCTTGAACGAAACGTTCGCCGAGAGCATAGGCTCCTTCACCATTGCCAACGAGAAAGACATGCCACAAGGTCTTAAATACGTATGGTTTGTGGACAAGAAACACCAACAGGTGAAAGCCAGCGCCTTTTTCCAAAACAAGAAATTCGAGACGGAAAGTTGGCTCATCTCACCTGCCCTCGACCTGAGCGGCAAGACAACCATCACGCTGTCTGTTGAGCAAACTGCAAACCGCTTCAACTCCCTGAAAGATGAGATCTTCATCAAGATATCTACGAACTACAAGAGCGGCAAGCCCTCGACAGCCACTTGGGAGGTTCTTACGCCCAGTAAATGGCCATCGAACAGTAACTGGATTTTCGTCAACTCCACTATTGACCTCAGCGCTTACGCAGGCAAGAAAGACGTAAGAATCGCCTTTCAGTACAAAAGCTCATCACAGTCGGCTGGCACATGGGAACTGAAGAACTTAGTCGTAAAATGACAAAAAAGCAATGATACGTTTGGCTGTTTGCAAAATTATTTGTACTTTTGCACCCCATACAGCAAAGAAAATAATTAACATTCAATAGATTATAAAAATGAAAAAAGGTATTCATCCAGAAAACTATCGCCCCGTCGTATTCAAAGATATGTCCAACGGCGATATGTTCCTTACAAAATCTACCTGCAAGAGTAATGAGACAGTAGAGTTTGAAGGCGAAACTTACCCAGTGGTAAAAGTAGAAATTTCAAGTAGCTCACATCCATTCTATACTGGTAAGAGCAAACTTGTTGACTCAGCAGGTCGCGTAGACCGCTTCATGAACCGTTACGGTAAGATTAAGAAATAACATACAACCCTATTTTTTCTTATAAAGAAAGTGCGTTCGGGCGTAGTTGCATATACGGTCGGTCGCACTTTTTTTATTGAAACTGATTACATGAAACAACTTCATTCACTCTTTTTCGTCGCATGCTGCTCCCTACTTGTCATTGGATGTAATTCTAATCACAATTCAACTGACAGAGAAACAGAATCGAATATTAACGCAAATCGGTTAGTAGGCGTATCTACCATTGGCAATCCTACCATGCCACCCGAGATTTGTCGCTTGGAATTTCCGAAGATTAAAGGCGGTACCAGCATGATTATTGTGCACAAAGCCGAGCTCAATGCACGAACCCATGAGTACGGAGTGAATTATTCGGTAGAATGGGACACGCAGAAAAAGTCTCAAAGATGGAGTTGTTATCAGATGTACAGAAGCATCGCCAAACCACATACCAAACGCTATCGTTCTAAAACAAACCAATATCCACAAGATTCAAAGCTGCCAGAAGCTTTTCAGTTTGCATCAGATCCATATTGGCGAACGGGCTATGACCACGGACATATCTGTCCTTCAGCCGATCGATTGGGTTCGGCAGACGCTAACTACCAAACGTTTTTCCTCACCAACATGCAACCTCAAGTAAACGGATTCAACGCTTACGTGTGGGCAAATATGGAAAAACAATTACGCATCTGGGATAGAGACGACTTCAGAGACACCTTATACGTTTGCAAAGGTGGCACCATAGACAAACAAAATCAAATACTCACAATAACATCCAAAGGCTTAATTGTACCGAAATACTTTTATATGGCGATTCTTTGTAAAAACAAATTAGGCTATAAGGCGCTTGGCTTTTGGATAGAACACGAAGCGAATGACGACAACGACTTAGGAAAATACGTCGTTTCCATACAAGAATTGGAACGAAAAACTGGTATCGATTTCTTCTGCAACTTGCCTGATAACATTGAAAGACGTGTGGAATCGTTACCTAAAGAAAAGATAAAATTAGCATGGGGACTACGATAAACGCACACCGTGCGTATATGCCGGACTTCTTAGAACACAAAAATGAACGCTGAATACGTTTCAACGTTCACTGAACATAAATACCTGCGAAGGTGCATTTTGTACTTTAATGATGAGATATCAAGCTATCGCAATCGGACAAGTCTTCTTTGTTTGGTTTGAGAAACTATCAGTCCATACTGAATGATACTTTCTTTGCATAGGTATAACGATTATAAGCAAACTCATCTGTTTCCCTATTTCCCCTTTGAACACCAGAGAAAGAGCGGTCGGTTAGATTTAAGTCATCGTAATCAATCACCATTTGGAAATTCTCTCCATTCTCACCATTGTATGTCATGATGATATCTCCAGTACTGCGATCGATACGCCACGAAAAGACTCTATCGTAAACCAGTTCACCTCTAAAATAGTCCAACTGTCGTCCACGACCTGAAAGACTGTTGGAATCATATTGGTCAAACTCAATATCTGTATCGTACACTTCTTCCAAAAGGTGCTGTTGTGCGTTGTAAAATCTTGCAGCTGTCTTTCCTGTCCAATGTCCTCGCAAGGTTTGTGCCATATGAGTTAAATCTACATACTCAGTATCATAGTCATCATCATAATAGTAATCGTCGTCGACAGTACATGATACAAACCCGAAGGAGAATAGAGCCATCAAGGCTATCGGTAATAGTTGCGTAATCTTTTTCATGTCTTTATATTTTTGTTATTCATTCTATGTAACACTGCAAATATACGCAGTCTCTGAAACTTGGTACGCATAATTTCACTATTCTTAGGTAGGGATTCTCCTACTGTTAAGGAGGAAAAACCTAAATTAATATTTATTGGCACGTACATATCTTATAAATTCAAATAAAATCCATATCTTTGTAATTAGTATAGGACGTATCAATCTGGCTCAACTATGATTCCTAAAATTAAAGGAAAATCAACTTGAGTGAGCCATACTGAAACGTTCATTTATAAATCACATTATATATCTTAAATAAAATGAAAACAGTTTACGATTTTACAGTCAAAGACAGAAAAGGTAATGACGTATGTTTAAAAGAATACGCTAACGAAGTACTCCTCATTGTAAATACAGCTACCAAATGCGGTTTTACGCCTCAGTACGAGGAACTGGAGAAAATATATAAAAAATATCACGCCAAAGGCTTCGAGATTCTTGATTTTCCTTGCAATCAGTTTGGTCAACAAGCACCTGGAACCGATGAGAGCATCCATGAATTTTGCAAACTGAACTATGGTACAGAATTCCCTCGCTTCAAGAAGATAAAAGTAAACGGTGAAGATGCTGAACCTCTTTACAAATATCTGAAAGAGCAAAAAGGGTTTGCTGGCTTTGACATGAGTCATCCTATTGCACCAGTCTTGGTTGACATATTATCAAAGGAAGACAAAAACTACGACAAGAATCCAGATATCAAATGGAACTTCACCAAATTCCTTATCAACAAACAGGGACAAGTTGTAGCACGCTTTGAGCCAACAGAAAATCTTGACAACGTAGCTAAAAAGATTGAAGAGCTATTATAAATTTATAGAATACTAACTCCATTGTAAAGTGTGATATGAATTGTAAATACCTGCCGTAAAAGCAAAGTAGAATAGAGAAGGTAACCGTTCACAGAACATCTGTAATACTTAGGGCTTTTCTTCACTTCTTTCACTTTGTTTGCGGACTGGTTTCACAATTCATATGACACTTTTTTTATTTTACATCTATTCAATATGGAATCAAAAGAATATACCCGTTGTCTTATTATAGGTAGCGGACCTGCTGGTTACACTGCGGCTATCTATGCTGCACGTGCCGACATGAATCCCATTTTGTACTGCGGTCTACAGACGGGTGGGCAGCTTACGCAAACGACTGAAGTTGAAAACTTCCCTGGCTACCCTACTGGTGTGGATGGCAATCAAATGATGGTTGACCTACGTGAGCAGGCAGAGCGTTATGGCACAGAGGTGAGAGACGGCGAGATTGTCAAAGCAAACCTTAGCAAAGCGCCCTATTTATTAACAACCGAAAAGGAACAGCAGATTGAGGCAGAAACCGTGATTATCGCAACTGGAGCCTCTGCCAAATATCTCGGACTCGATGATGAGGAGAAATATAAAGGCAAAGGTGTTAGTGCCTGTGCTACCTGCGACGGATTCTTCTACCGCAAAAAGGTTGTTGCAGTGGTTGGAGGTGGTGATACCGCCTGTGAAGAAGCCACTTACTTGGCAGGACTTTGCACTAAGGTGTACATGATTGTACGCAAAGATTACTTACGTGCCTCTGAGGTAATGAAGCAACGAGTAGAAGAAAACGAAAAGATTGAAATACTCTATGAGCACAACGCAGAGGGCTTGTATGGTAAAGACGGCGTTGAGGGAGTTCATTTGGTAAAACGCTTAGGACAGTCTGATGAACAACGATACGACCTCCCCATTGATGGCTTCTTCTTGGGAATTGGACACAAACCTAACTCTGATATATTCAAAGAGTTTTTAGAAACAGACAAAATAGGCTATATAAAGACAATTGCTGGTACTCCAAAGACAAATATTCCTGGTGTTTATGCGGCAGGAGACGTAGCCGATCCTGTGTACCGACAAGCAGTAGTCGCCGCTGGCTCTGGCTGCAAAGCCGCACTTGAAGCAGAGCGTTACCTTACTGAAATTAACAAATAAGCATCCAGACTTTGGCAAAATTAGACTGATGACTGTTGATGCTAAACGCCCTCAATACAACCATTTGTATTGAGGGCGTTTGATGAATGATGCCACTGCTTGAATGGACATCGTTTCCTTATGATTCAAAAAATTGATATAAGGGGAAATCAATCATTGAATCCAGCGGTTATCTCACATATTTTTACAATCACATCTACTGCCTTTTCCATGACTTGAATGGAGACAAATTCATAAGGTCCATGGAAGTTGACGCCTCCTGCGAAGATGTTTGGACAAGGAAGTCCTTTGAAACTCAGCTGTGCACCATCCGTTCCACCACGAATAGGCTCTACCTTTGGAGGCACACCCGTCTCTTGCATCGCCTGTAGAACAATATCTATCACGTGCATGTTTGGATCAATTTTCTCCTTCATATTGTAATATTGATCCTTAATGGTAATCTTCACCGTGTCCTCACCATATTTTTCGTTCATCTTTGCTGCACAAGCTTCCATAAAATCCTTGCGCTTTTCAAAGCTTTCACGGTCGTGATCACGAATCAGATAACTCATCTTTGCCTCTTCCGTGCGTGTCTCCATGGCCAAAAGATGATAAAATCCTTGATAGCCTTCTGTTGTTTCGGGCAGTTCTGTATCAGGAATCATGGCATTAAATTCACACGCCAATCTGTTTGCATTCAACATTTTTCCTTTTGCATAACCTGTATGTACACTCACACCCTTGATGTGAATTTTAGCACTTGCGGCGTTAAAATTTTCATATTCCAAGTCTCCTAAATCGCCTCCATCCATGGTATAAGCCCATTCACAACCGAATTTTTCGACATCAAAGTGATGAGCACCCATACCAATTTCCTCATCAGGATTGAATGCAATGCGAATATCGCCATGCTTAATCTCATCATGGTCGCGCAAATAGCACATGGCTTGAACTATTTCAGCAATACCAGCCTTGTCGTCTGCTCCCAAAAGAGTATGACCGTCTGTCACTATTAAATCCTCTCCAATGTGTGCCTTCATTTCAGGAAACTTAGACGGAGAAGAGACGATTCCTTCGGAAAGTACGATATCCTTACCATCATAATTCTTTACTATACGAGCCTTGATATTAGCTCCGCTTGCATCAGGACTGGTATCATAATGCGAAATGAAGCCAATGGTAGGAATCTCCTTCTTCACGTTAGCCTTGAGTGTGGCATAAATATAACCCTTCTCATCCATTTCAACGTCTTCAAGTCCCTCGTGTTCCAACTCTTCTTTCAGATATTTGGCAAATATCAATTGCTTTGAGGTACTCGGCACAGTTTGCGAATCTTCAGCCGACTGTGTATCAAATTTCGTGTAATTAATAAATCTTTCAACGATGTCCATATGCTTTTCTTTACAATTTTTAGTTATATGATTGATTGTCTCACTTTTGGAGAATTGTGTCACGTAATTCTAACGATGCCAACGCTGCTCCAACATACCATGACAAGCAAACACATTTTATCCTTCTTGCGCTTCTTTCATGATATATAAGCAAAGATAAAAATATTTTCTGAAAAACCAATGTTATAACTGATATTTCTTTGAAAAAGAAAGAGAAATTGAGATTGTTTGCGGGATTGTTGGGATATGGCTTTTCTTATCTATTACTTCTAAATCAATGATTAGGGTGTCGTAATATTCTTTTTTATTGTAAATTTGCAAGACTAACCAAATAAACAATTAAATGATATGAAGATGCTGAAAACCTGTCTATCTGTCTTAGCATTCACTTTGGCATGGAATGTTAGCGCAGCCGACAAATTAGAACCCGTTGACTATGTGAGCCCTTTGGTAGGAACATTGTCCAAACATGCCTTATCCACAGGAAATACTTATCCTGCTATTGCGCTTCCATGGGGAATGAATTTCTGGATGCCACAAACAGGAAAAATGGGAGATGGCTGGGCTTACGTCTATACTGAGGACAAATTGCGTGGCTTCAAGCAGACACATCAGCCCAGTCCTTGGATTAACGACTATGGACAGTTTGCCATTATGCCCATCACGGGGAAGCCTGTTTTTAACGAAGACGAGCGTGCCAGTTGGTTTTCTCATAAGGCAGAGGTGGCAAAACCTTATTACTATCGTGTCTACTTAGCCGATCATGACATCGTTACTGAGTTCACTCCTACCGAGCGAGCCGTGATGTTTAGGTTCACGTTTCCCGAAAACAGTCATTCGTATGTCGTGGTAGATGCGTTGGATAAAGGCTCGTCGATACAAATTATCCCTGCTGAAAACAAGATTATTGGCTACACTACGCGCAACAGCGGTGGCGTTCCTGACAACTTTAAGAATTACTTTGTTATCCAATTCGACAAGCCTTTTACGTATCGTGCAGCTGTGGCAGACGGCAAAATTGATGAAAGCAAGACCGCTGCAACGGTAAATCATGCAGGGGCTATCATTGGTTTTAAGACACAGCGTGGCGAGAAAGTGCATGCGCGAATTGCTTCCTCGTTTATCAGTCCGCAACAAGCCGAACTAAATTTGCAGGAGTTAGGCGCACGAAGTTTTGAGGAAATCAAGCAACAAGGTCGACAGATATGGAACAAAGTGTTGGGACGTATCGAAGTAGAAGATAACAACATTGACCATCTTCGCACGTTCTATTCCTGTTTGTATCGCTCGGTGTTGTTCCCACGAAGTTTCTTTGAGAAAGATGCTACGGGAAAAATTGTGCATTACAGTCCGTATAATGGGCAGGTGTTGCCAGGCTATATGTTCACCGACACAGGCTTTTGGGACACGTTCCGTTGCTTGTTCCCATTGCTCAACCTGATGTATCCTTCCATGAATGTAAAGATGCAGGAAGGTTTGGTGAACGCCTATCTCGAAAGTGGCTTCCTTCCCGAGTGGGCAAGTCCGGGACATCGAGATTGTATGGTGGGCAACAATTCTGCGTCTGTGGTAGCAGATGCATACCTCAAGGGCTTACGTGGCTATGATGCGGAAACGCTATGGAAGGCTGTAACGCATGGAGCGAATGCCGTTCACCCTACCGTTAGCTCTACTGGTCGTTTAGGTTTTGATGAATATAACAAAATGGGCTATGTGCCCTACGATGTGGATATCAACGAAAATGTGGCTCGCACGTTGGAGTATGCGTATGACGACTGGTGCATCTATCAGTTTGGTAAAGCCTTGGGCAAATCCAAAAAGGAGTTAGCTCCCTATCTCAAACATGCCATGAACTATAAGAATGTCTTTGATCGTGAAACCAATCTCATGCGTGGTCGCAACAAGGACGGCAAGTTCCAGTCGCCTTTCAGTCCGCTGAAGTGGGGTGATGCCTTTACCGAAGGTAACTCTTGGCATTACACTTGGTCGGTATTCCACGACCCACAAGGACTCATCAAGCTCATGGGAGGGAAACAAACTTTTAATCTCATGCTCGATTCTGTGTTCAATGTTCCACCGTTTTTCGATGATAGTTATTACGGAAGTGTTATCCACGAAATACGTGAAATGCAAATTATGAATATGGGCAACTACGCTCATGGCAACCAACCCATACAGCACATGATTTATCTGTACGGCTATTCAGGGCAACCTTGGAAAACACAATACTGGATTAGAGAGGTGATGGACAAGCTCTACAATGCCAATCCCGATGGCTATTGTGGTGATGAGGACAACGGACAGACCTCGGCATGGTATGTATTCTCCGCCATGGGCTTCTATCCTGTTTGCCCTGGTAGCAACCAATATGTGATGGGTACGCCCTACTTTCAAAAGATGACCTTGCACTTAGAGAACGGAAAGGCGTTGACGCTCCAAGCCAATAAGTGCAGCACTGCGAATAAATATATCCAGTCGTTGCGCATCAATGGCGTGCCTTCCACCCGAAACTACTTCACTCATCAGGAGCTGATGTTGGGTGGTACTGTTGTTTATGACATGGGCAACTTGCCTAACAAGCAGCGTGGCACTCAAGACGCCGATGCTCCCTACTCGTTCACCACAGAGAGAAGACGATAACAGGTGAGCGGCTATCAAACATGAAGTGGGAGGGAAACCAACAGTTCCCTCCCACTTTATTTTATGTCATGAGTAGTTGCATGGCTATTCTCGGCACGCATGTCGAGGGTTACCACACGCTTCCCCAGTTGTTTTTATAGTTGGCATCCTCTTCGTCCCACGAGTCCAAGTCGTCGCCCTGCCACTTCTTTCCATAGGCTTCATCAGTATTTTCATCTGTCCTTGGAATTCCTAAACTTTCCGCTAAGGGGTTAGTTGTTTCCATTTTGATGATTTCGGTACATGGCGACAGGTAGGTACGTCTGCTGCGAGCTGTGCTGTTTATATTTATATTATCTCTGTTCATCTTTATTTCGTCTTTAATGTTTTCTTACCCTTCATGATATATATGCCCGATGGCAGACTGTCGAAGTCGGTGCCTACATAGCGCCCGTCGATGGTGTATATGCGCTGTGCGCCTTGCTGTACATCGGTGTTTCCTGTCACATCGTTGATGCCATTTGTTTGATTGTCCTCCTCAGTGAGTAACACAAACTGCTTGGCGGCTGCAATAGACGACTTAGGCATAATGATTCCGCGGAAAGGTGGTATGAGTTTATCCGCACCCGTCTTACCTGGCATTCTTTTCCACAAATCTTTTCCAGTTACTTTATCACGACCCAGCACCCAAGGGTTGTTAATCGGCGAATTCTGTCCATCCCCACGTTGAAGCTTTTCGGTGCTTCCAGTGAACACGTAGCTTGGGTCATTTTTACCTTCAGTAAAGAACTTTGGCTTGAGTCTGTTAAATTTCTTATCCTTGTCATTGCCAGACGCAGCAATTACCACTGGATTGTCAATCACTTTGAACTCCTGAAAGGTGTGGCTCTGACCATCTGTGATGCGCAGCAAATAGGGTCTGTTCGCCTCAAGCTTGCTACCGTCGGGGATTGACTTGAACATATAAACTTCTTCAACTATATATTTACCGGTGTACTCGTTTATTTTATCCGTGGTTCTCTTTGTTTGTAAGTCCAAATTGTATGCGCGAATGCCATTTGGAAGTTTCACGGCGTATGGCAGGAAAATGGTGAAACAGTTCTTGCCAGAGGCAAAGGAGGAAATATCACGGTCGTAAACTACTTCACTTGCTTTGATCTCATGGGGGAACTCGTATTCCACACCATCCTCTAAGAGCAACTTGGTACATGTGCCGTCAAACTTGACAAAGTTCACATCCTGATCATCCGCAAAGCTAATGTTTGGTACATCGGGCAGGTAAACGATGACGTTCACTGGCAAGCCTGCTACTAATGTCTTCGCTGAACCTGTGCCAGAATTAGCTTCACGCGACAAATTCATCAGATGGCTCTTGACATACGTACTATTCACGTTCTTCAGGTCAAGGTATTCTAAGGGGCAACCTTCGAGAATGCCCGCACCAACCGTGCAGTTAGCACTGCCTATCAATGTAAAACCTGTCAAATTGGTATTTCCCTTAAACGCACCTTCGCCAATTTCCTCGACATTATCACGAATAACAAAGTCACCAAACAAAGCTCCATTCTCAAAAGCCTTTGCACCTATTTTCGTTACTTTAGACAATTCGCTAAAACTTTTGATACCAGCATTTGCGAAAGCTCTTTCTTCTATGGTAGTCACCGAAAGAGGAATATCAAATTTATCTAATTCCTTAAAAGCATTCTCAAACATACCCGTTGGAATCGTTGTTATGCCTTCTTTCAAAGTTACAACACCCTTCTTACATTGAGCGAAGGCTTCTGCTCCCGACTCCTTGTCCACACCTGGCAGGTCGGCATACATCGCTGTAATTTCAGGGTCTGTAGGTTGTTCCCCAAGCTTTGCCGATGCAGGAACTTCCATCGAAAATCCAGAGCCTTTGAAAGCCTGATAACCCAAATACCTGATGTTTGGACATGACAAAGTTGCACCTTCTCTAGAACATTCCTCAAAGGCTTGGGGACCTATGGCTGTTTGACCGGAAATACTAATTTTTCCGGCAGATTTTTTGCTAACACCTCTTCTAAATTTAGGGGTTCTATAAGTATAATAATAACCCATAATGCTCCTATAAAAAGCTTGCCTTCCGATGGTTTTCAGTCCCTCAGGGAAGTTGATAGTACATGCGTAGGCTTGATAAAAGGCAGCCTCCTCAATGTGTTCAATGGTTGAAGGAAGTTCAAAATCTAATCGAATTAGTTTCTTTTTATTCTTAACGTTATCATCAACATAAAACCCTCTTTCATTGATAAATGCGCAAGTACCGATGGCTACCACCGTCCAGTTCGTGCCATCGGCATCTTCGACTGTCTCAGGAATGGTTATTGTACCATTCAGTGTTCCGCTATAGCCTTTGTAAGTATTATCAGCACCTTCGTCACCACCCTTAGTACCATTATTAAAATTATCTTTTTCAAATTCCAGCTGCCTTGCTTCTGGCTTTGCCGCATTTGTGTTCTCGTATGTCACTTTTACGGTATGCTTCGTGGCATCCACTACCTCATACCAAAGTATTCCGCCTTTGCCTTGGAACCTTTTGGCTGCATTCTGTGCAGTGATAGGCAGCGCCGTTATCATCAGCAGCACAAGCGCAAACCATGCGCTGCGGTGCTTCGCTTTGTTGTTGTAATTTTCTTTCATCATTCTAAAAAATATTTAATTGTTGTTTTATGTCGTTGGATGAATACTCGTGTAGGATAGTTGAATAGTAATTATCTTCATGAAATTCCACAATTCGGTGCAAAGGTACACAAAAGCATCGGTTGTAACAAATCCAACGAATGTTTTTTACACACATTTAATAAAATTGTTATAGCGGCAACGGACATCAGACTAATGATAATAGCAACGGAATGGCACGGAGTAACACGGACAACGTCCGTGAATATCCGTGATACTCCGATGCAAAAAACAGCAAACAAAATATGATAGCAACGGAATGGTACGGAATAACACGGACAACGTCCGTGAATATCCGTGAAACTCCGATGCAAAAAAACAGCAAACAAATGATAATAGCAACGGAAGGACACGGAATAACACGGACAACGTCCGTGAACATCCGTAAAGCTCCGATGCAAAAAAACAGCAAATAAATATTGTCATGGCTATGAAATAGTACAGATGCTCGAGGTGTGCCATTGGCACATCATAGAAGAACGATTTTCTACGGTTTTGTCAAAATAAATTGCCGAAAATTAACACTTCAGAAGTGGGTGAAATAGCTCGTGAACATGGGTGAATTTGCGTGTTAGAAAGTCACAAATTGGTTGTTCCATGTCTTTAAGGCGACTATCTCAATGACTTTGCACGACTAAAGCATGCTTTCAAGCCCCTTGATCACATGGAGTAAGGGCGTTATTTTGCGCTTATAAGAGTGGGTTACGAGGCGATTTTCACTGTTACGAAATTTTATTTTTGGCAAAACATTGGCTTTCAGCGAGTTGCAAACTTGCTCAAAACTCGCATATTTTCAACCGATGCTCGCCTTGCTCGCAAATATTCAAATTTTGAAAGTGCTGTTGTCCTATTTTTTCAAAACGTAATTAACATTTTTAACAATCAGTTATCAGTAAAAACCAAAGCGCGAGGGAGAGGTACGGAGAGGCACGGATATCTGTGCAAGGCGAGGGGGAAATATCCTCATAATATAGGATTTTACATGTAATGACATTATTGTAAATTTGCAACCAAACATTATACAAACGATTACGGTGAGTACGCCTGTCCGTTGCTGTTGGGAACCCCCCTGTTGCCATGAACGAGACAACGTGTTGGACACAACGCCCTTACGCTTCCGAGCATTGTCGTGGAGCATGAGGAGAGCAGCACTCACACCGCAAAGAAAACAAGAGAATTAAAAAGATGTATCAGCGATTGCTCGATAAATATAACGTCCCGGTGCCTCGGTACACCAGTTATCCCCCCGCCAACTATTTTCACGAACTGACCACAGACCAGTATCTCTCTGCCATAGAAGCCTCCAACCACCATGCGCACCAGCCGTTGGTGTCCTTTTATCTGCATATACCGTTTTGTAGACATTTATGCCATTACTGCGGTTGTAACTCCTACCCCATGGTGAACCAAGACATGAGGAGAAGATATGTTGATGCCTTGCACCAAGAAATAGACCTCATTGCCAGTCATTTAGACACCCAAAACCGCCAAATTTCGCAGATACACTATGGCGGAGGAAGTCCTACGGCATTGCCCATTGCAGACTTAAAGTCGCTCAACGAACACTTGCGCTCGTTGATGCCCACCATTGCACATCCAGAAATCGCCATAGAGTGTCATCCCGGTTACTTGGCAGAAGGAGATTGGGAGGCATTGGCACAATGTGGTTTTAATAGATATAGCTTGGGTATTCAGGATTTTGACGAGCATGTGTTGAAGGCAGTCAACCGCCGTCCGTCACTCCTTCCTGTGGAAGAGATTATGCACCTCCTGCGCGAGCAGGGTGCAACGGTGAACATGGATTTGCTGTTTGGCTTGCCCTATCAAACACCCAACTCGTTTGCTCGAGCCGCTGAACAGGCAGCGAATCTACATCCTGACAGGATTGTGACCTTCAGTTATGGCCACGTGCCATGGGTGCACAAACGCCAGCTGATACTCGAGAAATTGGGATTGCCACAAGACGATGACAAACAAGAGATGTATCGACGGGCAGCAGAAGTGTTACATACGGCAGGTTATCGCAGCATTGGCATGGACCACTTTGTGTTACCTACCGACGAACTGAGTGTGGCATTGGAAACAAAACAGCTGCATCGTAATTTTCAAGGCTATTGTACACGCCGCACCACAGGGCAGGTGTATGCGTTTGGCGTGACAGCTATCAGTCAGCTACAAACGGCATACGCACAAAATGGGCGTGACATTCAGGAATATATCCGCTGCATAGAAGCAGGAAAACCTTACACCTATCGTGGCTACGAGCTTACAACGCAAGAGCAGATGGTGCGTGAGGTGATAGAGCAGATGATGTGTAACTACCATTTCTCTTGGTCGGAAATTGCGGCGCGCCTTGGGTGTACACCTGCCGAGGTGAAGGCAGCCACGAACTATGATGAGCAGAAATTGAAAGAGATGGAGGCAGACGGCTTGATACAGCTCAGCGAGGACAGCATCAGTATGACTCAGACAGGGTCGCCCTTTGTACGCAATGTGGTCGCCACCCTCGACCCACTCATGGCGCACACCGATAAAAAGTTTTCCAAACCTATATAAAGATGAATTGGTGAGCGGTGGTGAGATTTGAATTTTACTATCGTTGACCCACAAGAAAAGTAACTTAAGATGAGCGCAGCAGCGCAATTTAGGGCGGTTCTATAAATTAGCTTTGTCAGATTGCGAGGCTGTTTTTGTGGTCAATTTGTTTGTAAGTGAAGGAGTATAGCGGGCTATACGACTGAACGAGCAAGCAAATTGAACCAAAAAGAGACCGCAAGATGACAAAAACGTAAACTGACTGATATACTAAAACTTTACGGCGGTAATTTATAGAACCGCCCTATAATGATAAAAAGAATGGCAGAAAATAAAGACAACGTCTCCATAGAGAGCAAACCTACTCATGAGCATCAGCCTGCCCAAGAAGCCTCACGACACGTCGATGTGTGTGTGATAGGTGCAGGCTTAACAGGACTCACCACCGCCTTCCTGTTGAAGCGGAAAGGCAAAGAAGTGGTAGTGATAGAGAAACAACCCCGAATTGGCGGACAGATACACACTCAACAGGTGGGCGACTATATCATGGAGAGCGGTCCTAACACGGGCTCGGTATCTTTTCCAGAGGTGGCAGAGCTGTTTGAGGCACTCAACCAAGAGTGTAGCATGGAGACCGCATGCGAATCGTCGAAAAGGCGTTGGATATGGAAAGGAGGGCGTTTTCACGACTTACCAGCAGGACCGATAGGAGGGTTGCGCACGCCATTGTTTACGTGGTACGACAAATTCCGCATCTTGGGAGAGCCTTTTCGTGCCAAAGGCACCAATCCTGACGAGACCGTTGGCGCATTGGCAGCGCGCAGATTGGGGAAATCGTATCTCGATTATGCGGTAGACCCCTTTGTATCGGGCGTGTATGCTGGTAATCCGATGACCTTGGTGACCCGATTTGCATTACCAAAATTATACCTATTAGAACAAGAACACGGTAGTTTTATTCGTGGAGCCATTGCCAAAGCCAAAGCGCCGAAAACAGAAAGAGACCGACGGGCAACAAAGAAAGTGTTTTCTGCACGTGGCGGTTTGAGTCATTTGGTCAACGCCTTGGGCGATGCTATTGGTGCAGCGCATCTCATTACTGGTGCTGACGGGGTGGAAATCAATCCTACGGACGGTGGATATGTGGTGAAGTACACCACTGGTTTAGGACAAGGGCAAACTGTGTACTGTCATGAAGTGGTTACTACTTGTGGGGCTTATGCGCTGCCCGCTCTGCTGCCTTTCATTCAACAATCGTTGATGTCCAAGATATCGAATTTGTTTTATGCGCCCATCGTACAAGTGGGGGTAGGCATCAAAGACACGCAAGGGGTATCGCTTAACGCCTTTGGTGGGTTGGTACCGTCGTGCGAGAAGCAACAAGTGTTGGGCATACTGTTCCCCTCCAGTTGCTTCGAAAATCGTGCTCCGCTCGGCGGTGCTACTCTCTCGTTCTTCTTGGGAGGGGTGCGACATCCAGATTTCTTATCGAAGACAGATGAAGAACTGACAGCCATAGTAGAAGATGCCTTACACCGTATGTTGAAGTTGCCTGCTTCTGTGCAGCCAGATGCCATTCGCATCTTCAGGCACGAGCGTGCCATTCCGCAGTACGTGGCATCGAGTGGCGAACGCTACGCTGCCATTGAACAAATACAGCAGCAATATCCGGGCTTGATTTTGGCTGGAAACATCAGAGACGGCATCGGCATGGCGCACCGAATACGTCAGGCTTTTGAGGTGGCAAAGCAGTAATCCACTCCTATTGTGTTATTGCAACGGACAGCAAATAAAAATATGATAGCAACGGAAGGGCACGAACAATATCCGTGAAGCTCCAGTGCAACGGACAGCAAATAAAATTATGATAGCAACGGAAGGACACGGAGTAACACGGACAACGTCCGTGAATATCCGTGAAACTCCGATGCAACGGACAGCAAATAAATTGTTATAGCAACGGAAGAACACGGAATGGCACGGTTCTTTCGATGAAAGGAAATATGGTTAACAACGAATTTAACAAATGAAACGAATCAACTCTGCAAGACAATGAACGCCAGCGTTCAGCGAATGAATAACAAATTTAGCAAGACAATTATTTTTAATAACGAATAAAGCTTTTGCGAGATTTCACGACACGTCCGCGTCCTTCCGTGTCCTTCCGTTGCTACAATAAGAAATATTACGTTTCGCTACCTCTTTTTGCTTGAAATTCTGTTGTTTTACCTTGAACAAAATGGTTTGCACACAGCAAAGACGGGCTGAAAGCCCAAAAGGAAATTAGCCCAGGGACATCGTACAACAGTTGATGTTCCGAGCAAAGACGGGCTGAAAGCCCAATAAGAATACAGCCCAGGGCAACGCCCTGGGGTACATTGAAGCAAGTTATTTGCGCTCTGAAAGAGCAAAAGGTGGAACGCACGAACCTTTCTCTGGCTCCTGTTGCGCTTACAGCGCGCAATTAGTTAGCTACTGACCACCCAGGGTGTTACCCTGGGCTGTATTCCTTTTGGGGCTTCGCCCCGCCATTGCTTGTAACTGCAATCGTCAATAATAGTGATTTTTATTTCGGGTATTGGGTGTGAGGTTGCAACAAGGATTTTTTTAACAACGAACAGAATTTGTATTGAACAGGACAATTATTTTAACAACGAAGCGAATTAACGCAACAAGACAATGAACGCCAGCGTTCTACGAATGAATCTCACGACAGCAAACAGAATTATTAAAGCAACGGATTAACACGGAAGAACACGGAAAACGTCCGTGAATATCCGTGAAACTCCGATGCAAAAAACAACAAACAACCTGTTAGCCTTTGTTTTAACTGCATTACTCTGCGGATAAAAAGAACGGTGGACAGAAGAGGAGTTAATGAGACCGTTTGTTGGTGAGTTTCGTTGAATTTTGTTATCTTTGCAAAATAGAACAATCTAATAGCTGCGAGATATTATACAAAATGGAAAAGGTTTCGTTGAAGGCATATTTGAGACAGTATTTCGATATGTCGGAGAATCGTGAGAAGGAAGAGGATGTTGTTAAAGATATAACATCAGGAGTAACCTTTAAGGGAGCCAACCTCTGGATTCTAATATGTGCCGTGTTTATTGCTTCTTTAGGACTCAATATCAATTCTACGGCGGTTATTATCGGAGCAATGCTCATTTCACCACTCATGGGACCCATCTTGGGTATGGGATTAGCGGTGGGCATTGATGACTTACCGCTGTTGAGACGAGCCGTAAAAAACTATATGGTGGCGACCATTATTGGTATTATCACCGCAACCATTTACTTTTTCTTATCACCTTACCAAGGTGTACAATCAGAGTTGTTGGCGCGTACGGAGCCTACCATATACGATGTTCTCATCGCCTTCTTTGGTGGTGCTGCAGGTATTGTGGCTGCCTCTGTCAAAGACAAGGGCAATGTGATTCCCGGTGTGGCGATTGCCACTGCATTGATGCCACCGCTATGTACGGCAGGATATGGTATTGCTTCGGGGAACTTAGCCTTTTTTGCGGGTGCTTCTTTATTGTACTTCATCAATACCGTCTTCATTGCTGTGGCAACCACCTTTGGTGTCTTCTTGTTGCGTTTCAGACGCAAACACTTTGTGGACCCTCAACGGTGTAAATTTGTACATCGAATGATTATCGCCATTGCCGTGTTAACTATGATTCCGGCAGCTTATATGACTGTTCGAATGATGCGATCGAGCTTGTTTGATAGACAGTTGAATATCTTTGTTCGAAACAGCTTAAACTGGAAGGGAACGCAAGTGGTCTCACAACATCTCTATGGCGACAGCGTATTACAAATAGTGGCATTAGGGAAGGAGATTACGCCTGAGCAAAAGAAGAAAGCACAAAAGGAGCTGAACGAACATTCGCGACTAAAACATCTCAAGCTTGCCGTTATACAAGGAACAGAATCCTCCGAATTTTCTCCAGAAGAAGGTTCTCTTCTAACAATTTCGAAGAGTCAGGAACAAAGCATCAAGGTACTGCAACAGCAAGCAGCTGAAATCACAGACTTACAGCAAAGGTTGGAGAAAGTGAACTCTTATTCAAAGTTGAGCACAGAGATGTTTAACGAGATGTTGGTGTTATATCCCGGAGTGCAGTCTTTTGTATTGACGCCAGTTGTTGAAGCTAATTTGGATTCGACAGCAAACAAACCTTACATTTTAGCCATTGCTGAATTCAAATTGAAGAAACCACTGACAAATGAGCAAAATAATCAAATGCGTGAATGGATTCAGAAACGCACAAATGAAGAGAGCGTAAAGTTGGTGACCACCTATACCAAGTGAGAAGGCAGCCTGCGCATTAAGGTTTCGAGGCAATGAGATAGGCGGTTAAGTCGTCAAAGGAATGAAACTTCGTGGGAATCTTATCCACTTTCAAGCCTATTAGCTTTGCTTGCGCTGCAGTATAAGGACCCATGCAGGCAACATCAATCAACTCGAGAACACTATCGGCATCGGTGCCATACACTTCTTCGAGACCTTCTTTGAATGCCACCACCTCACTACCACTGGTAAATACTACCGTAGAAATTTGTTGGTCGATGATTAAATCATACGCTTTTTTACGCTCGGAAAGTTCGGAAGCCATATTGACGTACGCATCGATGCGCTGCACATCTATGTTCAACTCCTTGAGTCGTTTGATGAAGACAGGAACCGTTTGAGGTTCTTCCAAATCCACGAAGGCAGGCGAGAGAGCAACAATGCGGCATCCCTTAGTGAAGCCACGAGCCTCTAACGCTTGGGCTATGCCGAGCGGACTGGACTCCTCGGCAATGAAAGGAGGAGTGACTCCTAATTTATCTTGAAGATAATCATTGTCTTTTCCAATAGCCAAGAATTGAGTTTGGGTGAGGTCACAGTGATTGTGTCCATAATAATGCATGGCATCAATGGCTTTTCGACTCAAGCAAACCACAAAATCATACTCATGAAGATGGGTGCACAAGTCCTGCATCTGCTTGTTGTTCGTAGCAATAGTAGATTGAACCATCGGGATATGGACGACGCTCACTTGGTCTTGATACCGCTTGAACGAAGCCTCTAAGCGAGAAGAATAATGTTGAGGGGCAGTGATGAGAATGGTTGGTTTCATAGCGTATCTTCATTTTTGAGAGGAAGTGAACTCCTTTTTGAACGTTTGAACAAAACAATCACATAGAGCAGAGACACGGCAGCAATGACCGCTTCTATACAGAATAGTCCATGATATCCCAAGCGGTCGGCAATATTGCCACTGATAAGCGCCATTAACAAGCCACTGATATGAGTAATAACGATTTGGATGGTGAAATCGGTTCCTTCACGACCTTGGCGAACAATAAACATGGAAGAAGTGTACACCACTACCGTTCCCATGCCATAGCACATCCAAAGGAACATGATGCCTCCAATGAGCCATGGCTTCGTGGGCGAAGAAAATGAAATCATCGTGAAGTAGACCGTAGCAATGAGGATGAATACCGCAAAGAGAATCTTCACTCGCTCAATGCCGAAACGCCGGATGAGCATACTGGCAGGATAAGATACCACCATGGCTGCCGAGATGCCGACAATGCCATTGAGGACACCAATCTCTTTCATGTTGTAACCAAGATCTACCATATACGGACGGACCACAGAAAGCAGTCCCATGATGCTGGCATAATAAAGGAGTAAAAAGATAATCTGTGGATAAACTTCACGTTGGTTGAAAAACCAAATAAAATCATTCCATTTCGCTCTCTGGCTTTTCTCTTTTGGACGAATCAATGCAATCTTTTTATTCAAGATTAAAGGAAAGATTGCCAAAAGCACAAAGACACTGAGACATTGAGTGACTAAGTTCCAGCCGTAATGATGCAAAACGATTAACAACACCCCACTGCCCAACAAACTACCGCCAAAGCTTCCCATGGATTGCATGCCGTTCACAAAGCTCTTTTGTTCCTTGTGCGTACACAATATGGCCAGTGCATCGGTCGCAATGTCTTGTGTGGCAGAGGCAATGAGTGAAAGGAATACCAAGACGATAATCAGTTGGATGTTGGTTTCTAAGTTTAACAATCCTGCACCAAGTATCAGGACAGCGTAAACAACTTCGGAGGAAATAATCCACCGCTTGTAGTCTTTTACGCTCATACACTGTCTATCTACCAAAGGCGACCAAAGGAATTTGAGAATCCATGGCACCTTAATCAGCTGCAGCAAACTGATGGTTGTCAATGAAAATGCCTGCTCGCGCATCAACACCTGCAATGCCGTTGAGAAAAAACTCATGGGAACGGCTTGCGCAATGTATAAACTAAAAAATGTTCCTAATAGATGTGACTTGTTCTGAGTTGACATAAATGTGATGCAGGATGTAAAGTGTCAGACAAGGTGACACATAGAATTGTTCGTTTCTAAATTGATTTCAACACCTTTTCTTGCATTTATTTGAGTGTGTACACCAATGAAGTACCGATACAGAAAGGCTTTCCGGGTTGTCCCATCTTTTGGGAAGACACGAAATAGTATGCCATGTATTTGGTGGCAGTCGTGTTTTTTGTCCACAACTCCCATGTAAAATGTCCTTTGGTGGCGGCTACCTTCAAATTAAGGAGGGCGTAGAAGGGTTGATATTTCTCGTTGTTTTCATGCCAATAGATTTTTCCCATGCCTGTGAGATTAGCGTTGAACATCAATCTGTCTAACATGCCAAGCTGGTATAAGGAGTAATTGGCATTGAGCGAAACGGTGTGTCGAGGCACCATAGGCAGGATGTTCCCCGTGTAATCTCGCTTCTTTCCTGTATTGGCAGCAAGAAATCGAACATAAGTATATCCATAATTGGCATAAAGAAGGAGATTTTTTAAGGGTTGACCTGACAGGGAAACTTCAAATCCTTTGCTGTCCGAGTGTCCTATGTTGCGTATCACAGCCCCTACCATAGGGACAATGACAGAGAGCTGTTGGTCTTTCCAGTCTACGTAAAACGCACTTGCTTCTAAGGAAAGGCGGTTTTCTAAGAAATTGAGTTTCGTGCCAATTTCATAGTTCCAAGTGTATTCAGGCGCATACGAGCGATCGGCTTCACTCTCTTTCGCCGCATTAAATCCTCCCGGTTTGTATCCTCGGGCAACCGTGAGATAAACCATTTTATTGGGTGTAAATTGTTGTTTAAGCGTAAATCGTGGGGTAATTTGATTGGAATACATCTTTTCATTGTACTGAACCAATAACTTTGATTTGCCTGAAGGATTATTTTCTGGCGTCCAATAGGTATGATTATCAACCTTAGAAGTTTCATAATCATAGCGAATGCCTAAGGATGCGGACAGACCTTTGTATAAATCAAAGCTCGATACATGATAGGCAGCCAGTCCACTAACGGGGATTTCGTTCTCATTATCTTTCGTTCCTTTGGCACGGAGAGCGTGTTTAGGCGTAAAATAGTTGATGGCTGTCGCAAAGTTTTTCGTCTGCGTAAAGGCAAAAACGCCCGTCATCCAATGGTACCAATGGTCGTTCTTTGAGCGAAATGTAAACTCCTGACTGAACATGTTTTGATGTTGCGGCATGCTCACAAAGAGGATATGGTTCTTGGTAAAGTCTTGATCCATCGACACTTTGTCTTTGCTATATTGAAAGGAAGACTGACTGTTGAAACTAAATTTATCTCCTTCGTATCTCCAATTCATGCCTGTAGACAGCACAAATCGATGATAACCAGATGCCTCGTCATAACTAATCTCGTTGAGTGCATCTTTTTTGGCATCATAGATTGCATAAGGGAAGCCGCCTTGGTCGATAACATCTAAGTTGAGAGAATATCGCATTAACCAACGCTGCGCTGGTTTCCAAGCCAATCCTATTCTTATCGTCCCATTGTCCATAGGGTCCGCTTTCTTATTTAAATAGGTGTTCATAAAGTAACCGTCATTATGATGATAATTACCTGCCACTGAAAAACCGAAAGAATTGGAGAGCTTCTGATACGTAGACGCCATGGCTTGAATGTCGTTATAAGAGCCATAACTTATTTTCGCCATTGTGTTTTGATAGTCCAAAGGCGAATGGGTATAAATGTTGATGAGACCCGCAGTAGAGTTTCTACCAAAGAGTGTACCTTGAGGTCCACGCAAAATCTCCACTTTGCTAATTCCAAATAAGTCCATATCTAACACAGACCGGTCAAAGTATGGCATTCCGTCGACGTACACACCCACCGAAGGCGTGCTGGTTTTAGAGCCAATACCGCGAATGTAAATGGGAGAATATTGGCGTGAACCATAGTCGGGCATGTAAAAGTTTGCCATTCGTCCACTCAATTCACGCAGTCCATCCAATTGATTGTTTTGGATGTAGAGATTGCCCACAGAAGATTGTGACACAGGCGACAGAGCCGCTCTCTCTTGTTTGAACCCAATAACAGACACCTCTCCTAAGTCGTCTCCAACTTTAATGGTATCTTTCTCTTCTGCCATCACTGGCATTGCTGTTAAAACAGCAAATAACATACTTGTAATATTTGTGTAAAATCTCATATTTCAATGATTTAATATTACTTTTTAAGACGTTGCAAAATTATCTTAATTTTTGCATTTGTTCAATCCTTATTTATATGGATTCTGTCCAATTGCACGTTTTCCCCTTCCTTGATACTGCTAATTAAAAACGAAATATGGCCCCACTAACTGTCGTTTCATCACAGCACAGAACCAATCAATGATTGTTAAAAAAAGACAAAATAGTAATATTTGTTGCGCTTGTATAACTGTCTTCCAAGATTTATTCGTACATTTGCACTCGCTTAAAGAAAATAAGCTATATGGTTAGACTCGCTAGCTCAGTTGGTAGAGCACAACACTTTTAATGTTGGGGTCATGGGTTCGAGCCCCATGCGAGTCACAAAATGGTAAAAAGGGGATTCTTTCGGGAGTCCCTTTTTTAGATTCAGACACACGCACTTGTGTTCCAATGCGGGGTCAGTCGTATTCAGGAATAAGCACGACCGAGGTGAATGCAGAGTGTGTCCAAGGCTCAGACTGCTCCGCAAGCGGGAAATGCCTGAGTGGTGCTGGAGTCTGTGTGGTCGCTGTAGAGTATCGTGACTGCGATCCGTACAAGTAATCTAATCTTAGCATGGGTGCAACCGCACTTCATGCTACGTAATTGTAAGAAGTATCCTATGAGAACCTGTAAGAATCTCGGAGTGTCTCTCCTGCTGGGCCTGTTCTTCCTGACTGCATCTGGTCAGAGTCAACCGCATACTGCACAAGATTTGGAGGTAATCCGTGCCGCACTGCCTAAGGACCAGCCGTACATGCTATTCAGCAAGGAGATCTATGAGACGGGGGAAGATATGTGGTTCAAAGCCTGGCTGTTCGACCGCTCCTTATTGACACTGTCAGACAGAAGCCAGACTCTCTTTCTGAGGATCTATGACCCCGCCGACAGCCTTGTGTGGAATGATAAATATCCGATTTCCGGTGGGCGGGCGGAAGGACACGTCTTCATCGGGGAACATTGGAAAAACGGGGAGTACAAGGTGGAAGGATATACTCAGTCTTCGTTCTATGCAGACAGTACGGAAGCCGTGTTCCCTCAAAAGATATGGGTCGTTGACCGAATCAACACACCGAATCCGAAAGATATAAGGCCTGCACAATGCAAGGACAGCATCAGCCTTGGACTATATCCGGAAGGAGGTTATCTGGTTTTGGGTATGGAGAATCATGTCGCATTCAGGTCAACAGACGGCCGTGGTATGCCTGTCTTCATGAGGGGATGGCTGTGCGAAGACGGGGTGAAGGTGTCGGATATAGAAAGTGTGCATGACGGCATGGGGCAGTTTTCGCTCGTCCCTCACGAGGGGGTCCAATACACGGTACGACTGACCAGCGGAAATGAATTCCCCCTTCCCGCATCTCTCCATTCGGGCATGGTAATGCATTTGGAACACACAGACAGTAAAAATGCCGTTTTCTCGGTGAGACAGCCCCGTGGAAGCAAGCCTCGTCGCATAACTCTGTTTGTGCAGATGCGTGGTGTTCCCTGCTGTCAGGCCAGCGGCATACTTCGTGACAGCCTCATCATCACTTTGCCTACGACCGAGTTCCCCGGACAGGGAATTGCAGAGGCAACCCTTTACGATGAACAGCAACGCCCAGTAGCAGAAAGATTGTTCTTTGTTTGGCCAGATAAACAGCTCACTATAACGGCCCATCCGTCGAAAGAAGCCTATACACGCCGCAACAGGGGAGAGGTAAGGATACATGTGACCGATTCCGAGGGAAAACCGGTACAGGCAGAAATATGCATGAGCATCTTTGACAAAGCTTACATGAACCAAGCCTATCGGGAAACGATGCTATCCTATAATTTCCTCTCAACCCAGATACGTGGTAATATTCATCACCCCGCCTACTACTTCGATCACAAGAATCTGGACAGGCTGCACGCTTTGGACCTATTGCTTCTTACGCAAGGGTGGCGGCGGTATACCTGGCAGGCAAGCCTGAAGGACTATCGTGGGAAACCATTTCTATGTGACAGCATCATCGGAAAGGAAACCGTGGGAAACCGTAAGATGAAAAGAAATACCACCAACGTAGGCGAGCAGGTGATTCAGGTGTTCGGACCTTCTGGGGACAGCCAGTTCCTATGGACAGATTCCGTGGGCAACTTCTCTGTTCCCGTGTCTGTCATGAATATGCTTCGGGGTGGATATATCTATATCAAGCCACTTTTGGGAAAAGAATTCAAGCCACATCTGACGCTCTCGGATGGTACGGTACTGATAGACTCCATAAGGAAGTCGAAAAAAACATACCTATCCTATTTGAACAATGCTGAGAAAGAAAAGGAAGACGTGGAGCCCATCATGACTTCGGCAGGGACAGTGCTGTTGAACGAAGTGCTGGTCACCAGGAAGCGAAGGATGCCCTTTAGAGATAAATTTATGGGGAGATTGGACAGTATGGCCCAATTAAGTTTAAATACAGCCTGGGTTTGTCCCGATGGTTCGCAGGAACCTGGAACAGTGGGACATCTCAATGATTATTGGGAAGGATATACCCATCATCCGGCAGGGTCGCCGGGTGCTAATTACAGTGGAAAGAGATTAAAGCCGGAGATTGGAAAGCGATATGAACTGATTAAGTATCTACCAGGAGAAGACGGAGAATGGTATATTGCAGATATAACATCAATTTTATATCAGGGGCAGTTGTACACCGACGAGGAATTGCTCCGTATGAATAACATAACGCGTGTCAAGGGTTACTATGGCCAACGCGAGTTCTATATGCCCGATCCTGTGGAGATGCTGTCCCCGCTACCCGATGCGCGGAATACACTGCTATGGAGTCCCTCTGTACAGACTGACAAGAACGGAGATGCCACCGTGCCATTTTGGACTTCCGACATCAACACGCAGTTTATAGGGGTCGTGGAGGGTACCGATGGCCTGGGACTGTTAGGCAGTGGCACCTTTGAGTTTCATGTATCAAAAACAGTGAAAGAATGAAGACGAGAATAGCTGAAAGCTGGACAGTGGGGCTGATATTCATGATGCTGCTGTACATAGTCTGTACGGGGTATGCCTCTGCGCAGACACGCAATGATACCATCAGACAGATGAGCGACTCGACCGTACATCTTAAGGAGGTGCAGGTAAGTGCCTCGCGCCCGTTGATAAAGGCAGAACTCGACAAGATAACCTATCATGTAGCCGATGATCCCGACAGCAGGAGCATGACGCTGCTGGAAATGTTGCGGAAGGTGCCTATGGTTACAGTAGAGGGGAATGATGTCGTGAAGGTCAAGGGCAGTACTGATTTTAAGGTATATGTGAACGGCAAGCTAAACACCATGATGAGCAACAAGGTAACGGAGATGATGAGGACAATCCTTGCTTCGACCGTCAGGAAGATAGAAGTCATTACAAATCCCGGCGCCAAATATGATGCGGAAGGCATAGCCGGGATACTCAACATCATTACGGTAGGCAGCTCGAAGCTGGAAGGCTACAATGTCAGTCTGGGTGTGGGAGTAATGAATATAGCACAAAGCGCAAACGTGTCAGGATTGGCTAAGGTGGGGAAATTAACCCTGTCAGTCACAGATGGGGTAAGTTATTCCAGACCACCCAAGGGATGGCAGGAGACGGAACGCACAGGTAAAACGCTGTCGGCAGCAGGACAGATGCGCTCCTACTCAAATTATCAGGTCAAAGCACCCGCCCATTTTATGGAGTTGAGCGGCAGCTATGAGTTTGACAGCCGCCATTTGATCAGTATGACGGCAGGAGTAGAGAACTATACCAGAAAAAGCTGGACGGATATGCGCACAGATATGTACGACGGCAACGGTAGGCACAGATACAGTTTCGACAATGAGCAGGTGTCACGCAATCGAATAAACAGCCTGTACGCAGGAATAGATTACCAACATATGCTTGGCAGACATGGCGGTGTCATAACGTTGTCGTATCGTTTTTCGGCGGTTCCCTCCACCGTTACGTCCTCCAGCCTTTATCACTGGCAAAAAGACCAGGCACCAGGTTTAAGTCTCAAGGACATGTGTACCACGTCCGACCTGCGTACGGACGAGCATACCGGTCAGATAGACTATACCGTAACCATAGGTGGAAAGCATACATTGAGTGTGGGGGCAAAATACATCCGCCGCAGCCATAAGAGTGACAATGGCGAAGCTACAAGAACGGCTGGTACGGAAAATCCTTTTGCTGAAGATCTGGGTCAGTCACTTTCTTATAGGCAGAAGACCGACATTTCATCCGCATACGCAGAATATGCCATACAGCACAAGCTAATATCCGGAAAGATAGGAATGCGTTATGAGCATTCTTCGCAGAAAGTAAGCTATCCTGAGAATAACCTCCTGACGCGCCATGAAAATTTCGGTGCACAATTCGATAACGTGGTCCCTTCCTTGTCAATCGGCTACCGTATAGGGGAGACACGAATGCTCACGTTCTCTTATGCCATGCGCATATCACGCCCCAACATCTGGAATCTGAATCCCTATGTAGACCGGACGAATCCTACAGTCATCAAGACAGGAAACCCTGACCTGACCACATCATCCTCGCATAACCTGAGCCTCTCGTTCAACTCGTTTGCCCGGCGCTTTGGAATAAACATGACGGCAGGACTCGACTTACAGGATCGTGGCATCATCGGCTACTCCTATTGGGGTAATCCTGTCTCCCTGACCGACAATATAGTAACAGGGGAAAATGCCACCCTTATCTCCACGTATGGCAATCTGCTCAAGAGAAGTAATGCTTATCTGAACCTTTACATCCAGTGGGCCCTCTCCGGGAGTGCCACCTTGAATGTCACTGCAAACGGGGCATATACCAATCTTAAAAGTTCACTGCTGAGACAGCATAATAATGGATATTCAAGCAGTCTTTCGGTTAATTTTCAGAAAACCCTGCCGTGGAGGTTGAGAATGGTAGCCGGTTGTTCGCTGAACAGCCGAAGCTTAGATTTGCAAGGGTATACCGAAGGCTCCATGATGTACCGTCTTATGCTGATTCGTTCTTTCTTGAAAGACGACAGGCTGACGGTAGCCATTTATGGAAATAATCTGTTCCAAAATGATTTGCGTATAGAGCAGTTTACTGAAACTGCCGACTTTACAAATCGCTTTACGAATGTGAAGCGTGACTATCGCAGTTTCGGCATAAACGTCAACCTGCGTATAGGAAAGTTGCATGATAGGGTGAAACGCACATCGAAGAGCATATCAAATGATGACGTCATCACAGATGGAAATCCAAGAAACCAGAAATAGTAAATAACAAATGAAGAGAAAGTTAGTTTTCCTGATTTTTACATACTTGGTTTTAGCATCATGTACTAATGGCCAAGTAAATAATAGGGAGTGTTAAATCTTCTTCCCGAAATATGAGAAATTCGTATGTTTAGGTAAATAAACTCCTAGTACTAATCAAAAAAAACATCCATGAAAATTGTAATGTATGCAGATTCTACAGGATGTACAGGGTGTAAATTGAAACTGGATATGTGGAAATTCTATATAGATGACATCCGAAAAGTTAGCAATGGAAGGGTTTCATTTCTTTCTATTTTCAACCACGTAGCATCAAGGAACTTAAATATTTACTGGAGTCAGAAGAATTCGATTATCCAGTATGTATTGATATCAATGGGAGGTTTGCGAAATTGAATAATTTAAATGCTGTATGTGCAAACCTAAAATCTTATTCAAAGGGATTATTGTTTGTATGAGGAGTGTCATTTACAGCATTCACTTCACCCATATTATATTCGGTAAACATTATCTTTCGCAAACATAATTTTGATTAGAATTAAAATTATTGGTGATTTTGTGTGTTGATAGTTATTAAAATATTATCTTTGTAAAACATAATCTTTAGCAAAGATAATTATTTATAATATGAGACCTCTGCAAAACTTTCTCTTCCTCTCATAAATTCACTTATAACCACATTA
>NZ_JRPQ01000278.1 GCF_000762405.1 Hoylesella timonensis S9-PR14
TTTCATAAAAATTTAATGACTATATGCGGTGGTAATTTATAGAACCAGCCTTTATAGCATTTCAAGTTTTCAAAACAAGCGAGCCGAAGTGCTTATCACAATGAAGGCACATCGGCTCGCTAAAGGTCTTAATGGATAGAATAGTTTGTTCAAATACGTTGTTTTACAAACTTATTCTATTCCATCACACGTTTTTTATTTCGTAGGTACTTCTTCCAAAGCTTGCTTTAAGAATTGCCAGAAAGGCTCTACAGTCTTGATAAGGCAACGCTCTGTCGAGGTATGTGGGCTGCGAATGGTAGGACCAAACGATACCACGTCCAAGTGAGGATATTTGCCTAAGATGATAGAACACTCCAGTCCCGCGTGGTCTACCTGTACGATACCTTCTTCGTTGTTTTGTTCTTTATAAACTTTCAACAGCATTTTGAGTAGTTCACTATCAGGATTTGGATCCCAACCGACATAACTACCACTGAAACTTACTTTCATTCCTGCCATATTGAAGCAGCTCTGGAGCATTTCAGACACATAGGCTTTCATCTCTTCGCTGGAAGATCGAGCCAATATCTTGAACGTAGCCTTGCCTGCTTCAATATCTATAATGGCTAAGTTTGAAGAAGTTTCTACCACTGAAGGTAAAGAAGGAATCATGCGCTCTACACCATTGTGGCAAGCATAGATAGCAGCTATCAAGTTGTCCTGAATAGGTTCTGGCACTTGTGTCTTTGGCGTTGCAACCTCTTCTACTGTCAATTCGATACCTTTCTCAATATCTCTGTATTCTTCAATGAATTCTTCTTTCCAGTCAGTAGCCAATTCTTTCAGTGCTTCAACATTCTCTTTGGGGAGCGTAAGAACCACTTCGGCTTTGAACGGAATGGCATTGCGCATGTTGCCTCCGTGCCATGTAGCGAGTCTTGCTTCTGTTTGGCGAATGGCATCGTGCACAAAGCGCACCATCAGTTTGTTGGCATTGCCACGACCCTCATGGATTTCCAAACCAGAGTGTCCGCCACGAAGTCCAGATAATGTTACCTTTACAGCAGCATCTGAGCTATCTGTTGCTACTTCTTTATAATCTAATTCAGCAGTAATATCGATGCCGCCTGCACTACCGATGACGAATTTGCCCCAAGTCTCTGAGTCTAAGTTCATCAAGATATCGCCATCCAGTTCTCCTTCTGGCAGGTCATTAGCACCAAACATACCTGTTTCCTCGTCAGCAGTAATGAGTCCTTCAATAGGTCCGTGCTTCATTTCTTTGTCTTCCATGACAGCCATGATAGCTGCCACACCCATTCCGTTGTCAGCACCCAATGTAGTATTGTTGGCTTTTACCCATTCTCCGTCAATATGTGTTTCGATGGGGTCGGTTTCAAAGTTGTGATGACTCTCTGGTGCCTTTTGAGGAACCATGTCCATGTGTGCTTGTAAAATCACCGTTTTACGGTTTTCCATGCCTGGTGTTGCAGCTTTTTTCATGACTACATTGTTCGCTTTGTCGATATAGGCTTCAACACCTGCCTTTTTAGCAAAGTCGAGTAAGAACTGTTGCACTTTCTCCAGATGTCCTGAAGGGCGTGGAACTTGTGTCAATGCGTGGAAATTACGCCACACACACGTTGGTTTTAGATTTTTAATTTCACTCATAGTATTTAAATTTATGGAGTTTCAGCTGTCATGTAATTCTACATTTAGCTAACTGCTCCAGATGAAAAAATGCACTGTTTGTTATGTTTCGTCAGTAAACTGTAGGTTGCCAGCTTTCACTGATTTTAGTCTTTTTTGTGTGAATGATAGCATTATCCACGCATAAATGCCCAATACCGCCACGAGCAATGTTTGCACCGAGTGTACAATGAGCACAAAGTACAAGGCGTCTGTATCGGCAACACCGTACAGAATGAGCATGGTTTTCACGGCAAAGTGCCATGGCCCTGCACCGTTTGGCGTGGGTACGATGACCGCAATCGACCCCACGATGAAGGTAACTAATGCACACGACAGTCCTAAGTGAGCCGTTGCCTCAAAGCAATAGAAGGTGAGATAGTAGTGCAGGAAATAGCACAACCATATTGCCAAGGTAAAAATCAGGAACAAAGGGATGTTCTTTACTTTTCGTAAAGAGGTGATTCCTTGCCCTATATCGTGCAACGTCGTTTTCACCTTATTATATATAGACAATTTTTTCGCTAAGAAGAACACCAATATCAATACGGCTACGGCACATATAGCCGTTACGATGTAACCAGCAGTGGAAAACTGTTGGAGGATAGTATCTACGTTTGTACCCGTATGGATAAAGAAGGTGTCGAAAATCTTGATTTGTGCAATGAAGGTCAGCACGGTAATGAACAGTACCAATATGGAGTCAATGACCCGCTCGGTGACTACCGTTCCCAAGGCTTTGGGAAACGAAACGTTGTCGTAGCGGTTCAACACACCACATCTGGCAAACTCGCCTATGCGTGGAATCACTAAACTAACGGCATACGAAAGGAACACAGCATTGAGTCTGACCGATGTTCTGGAACGTTCACCTAAAGGCTCTAATGTTTGTTTCCAACGCCAACCTCTGAAAGCTTCTGCCAAGATTCCAAACGGAAAGGACAGCCACATCCATGTCCAGTCCATCTCTTCAAGCACTACATTCTTGATGAGTTGGAAATCAAAATCGCGATACATCCAAAATAGTATAGCACTACCCAATAGTAAGGATAAGGCAATATTGACAGTTTGATGATTGAACAGTTTCATAAAGTGCTATTAACGAATTTGGAGTAACATGCAACTACGCATTTTCTATCTTATGCAAAAAGAATACGAGCCGAACGCAATCAGGCTTGCCTGAATTTGCTAAGGCGAAGTTTCTTTTATGCAAATTTACAGTAATTTGCGAGGATATCCAAATAAATAAAAAGCTTTTTACGGATGTTTTTCTACCGGTTTCTTTGATTTGTATCAACAAAACGGGGTAAAAATGGGTAGAATGTGCTAAATTGTTTGCGCACACAGTTAATTGTCCCTATCTTTGCATCGACAATAAGAAAAAGGATAACAAATTAAAAAGAAAGGTAAAAAGATTATGGTAACAATTATGACTTTAGCTGTTGTAGCGATAACTGTCGCACAAGCTATTCATTTAGGAAACAAGATTAACTTCAAGAGCAAGTAAATCTTGTCTTTCCTTTTTAGAAAGAAAAAATTTTTAGTTTAACATATCAGAGGGGTTGTGTCGGTGTCGGCATAACCTTTTTTCATTTTCGATTGTTTGGAGTAAGAAAAGGAAAAAGGTTTTTGCACATTAACCGTCCTTTGTTTTGTAAGAAAACTTTACCATTTAACCCTCTGAATACTTGCGTTATAGTCCACTTACCCATATTTTATCTGAAATATCGCAAAATTTTAAGTGTTTGATTATCAATTGTTTGTGTTTTTATGTTGAAATTTTGCGACCTTGAAGCATTCATTTAGTGGTGTTGATGCATGGAGATAAGCAGATTATTTGCGATAGATAACGGTGTTGAAACATTGTTTCAGCACGGTTAAGTCATGTTTCTATCAAAAGAATGAGCTGTTTTTAGGTAAAAAACTCCAATCTTATCCTCTTTTTAATTCTATTATAAAGAAAACTCAGATAAAAATAATAGCGATTTTGTAAATTAAATTCAGTGGAATTAGCTTAATTCCAAACCTAAGTTATGACAAAGTTTGTCCAGTTGTGGGTTCTCTTTTTTGAGCAGTTCAAAGATTTCACGCTTCGAGTAAATCTTCGTCACTTCCTGCGCTTCTGCCAGTCGAAAAGAGAGTAATAGGCTGTTGTTTTGAAGTAGCATGCGTAGGGTTGCCTGAATCTTGCCTTTGATGTCCTGCAACTGCTTCAATAGGATATCGTTTTCGATGACCACTTCTACCTGTGGAAACGTGGTGATTTGAGGAAGAAGATTCTTCATTCTTTGGGATAAACCTATCTTTTCTGGTGGCATTCGGTTGCACATCACGTTCCACTGTATCCTCAACTCTTCGTTGCTAAAAGTTGTGCTTGCAGAAGTTGTTTGCTGTTGGGTTTCTGGCTGATGAACCTCTTTTGTAGAATCTTTCCGTAGACTCTTGAACGAAACACCTAAGTCAGAGAATTTTAGACGTGGTCTTGCAGTTTGAGTGCTTGTCGCAGTTTGTACATTCGTATCTTTCTTCTCGAATGCAGAAGAGAGTTGAGAGTGGGAGGCATTTACTGGAGACACCTTGCTGGTCTCTAAGCCTACCACCTGTTGTGTTGTCTCTCCGTCCTTCACGGGAGCCAACTTTTTGAACAAGGATTTTAAGCGTTTGGGGCTATGCCCCACACCCGCGGGAGTGTCATCGGGCTGCGTAATTTGAGCTATTTGTATCAAGGTAATCTCTACCAGTAAGCGTTTGTTGCTGCTTTGTCGATAGTTGATGTCGCATTGATTGAGTAATTTCAGAGCTTGGTACAAGAAAGTCGTAGGGCATTTCTTTGCTTGTTCTTCATATTTTTGGCGTTGTTGCTGGCTTACCTCTAATAAGGGAAGCGTTTGTGCATCCTTTGCCATGAGTACATTCCTGATGTGTGATGCCAATCCGTTAATGAAGTGACCTCCCGCAAAGCCTTTGGCAATGATGCTGTTGAGTAGGAGCATCGCATCGCTCACTTTGTTTTGAAGGCATAGGTCTACAATGTTGAAATAATTATCCGTATCAAGTACATTGAGGTCTTCTGTCACTTTAGCATACGTAATGTTGCCTTGACAAAAACTGGCAGCTTGATCAAAAACCGATAAAGCGTCGCGCATGCCACCGTCTGCCTTTTCTGCAATGATATTGAGTGCCTCGTCTTCGTAAGTAATTCCTTCCTTTTCGGCAACTTTTTTGAGATGATTGATGATGTCGTTCGTCGTCATGCGTTCGAAATCATAAATCTGACAGCGTGACAATATCGTTGGCAAAATCTTATGTTTCTCGGTAGTCGCCAAGATAAAAATAACGTGAGCGGGCGGCTCTTCCAGCGTTTTCAGAAACGCATTGAATGCCGATGTGGAGAGCATGTGTACCTCGTCGATGATGAACACCTTGTACTTACCAACCTGAGGCGGTATGCGCGTCTGGTCCATGAGCGATTTGATGTTCTCCACGGAGTTGTTACTGGCAGCGTCAAGTTCAAAGATATTGTATGATCTTTGTTCGTTGAAGGCTTTGCAACTCTCACATTCGTTGCAGGCTTCGCCATCTGCTGTGGGGTGCAGGCAGTTGATTGCTTTGGCAAAAATGCGAGCGCAAGTTGTTTTACCTACGCCACGAGGACCGCAAAAAAGGTAGGCGTGTGCCAGCTTTCCGCTTTTTACGGCATTTTTAAGAGTGGTGATGAGCGCTGTTTGTCCTACCACTGTGTCAAACGAAGTGGGGCGATATTTGCGCGCAGATACAATATAATCTTTCATTATAAGGGATATTAGTGGTGCAAAGATAACAAAAAGATTACAGATGTTCACATGGGGTAACTGTTTATTTGTTAATTAGATAAAATTCTGAATAAGACATTTTTCGATTCCGATTATATTCACTATTTTTGCAACATATTATAATTATTGCTTGTGAGTCGGTTCAATATCATACTGAGTTTTATCAGTCATTATAAATATCTGATAGTCATTGTCGGAGGTATTCTTATTGTTGGATTTCTTGATGAAAATAGTTTCTTAAAGCGTGTCCAATTGGAATGGCAAATAAGTGATTTGAAAGCAGAGATTGAGAAATATAGTATTCAAAACGAAATCAGCACTCAAAAGCTGCGTGAGCTAAAGCGCAATCCCAATGCTATCAAGAAAATCGCCCGCGAAAACTATTTCATGAAAGCCGATGATGAAGATATTTTTGTGCTGAGTGACGACCAAGCAACACAACAATCAAAATCTACAGATGAAGCAACTGAGTAAAGTTCAGAGTATTTTATTTCTTTCTGGCGGTGCGATGATGGTTATCGGAGCAGGCTGTTTCGCCTTTATGTGGCAACAACACATTGTGTGTTGGATCTATTTATTAGGAGCTTTGCTCTTTGGTGTCATACAAATGATGCAAACGTATGAAGGGAGTTCGCTCACTGTGAAACGTCTAAAAAAAATCATGACCTTTGCAGATGTGCTTTTCATACTATCTGGTTTGCTCATGGTGGATATGGTATTCCAATTTTTTAAGGCAGCCTTTTCCAACTATCTCACCTATTATCAACTTGTTTATAATAAATGGGTCGTCCTTCTTTTGGTTGCTGCGCTGCTGGAAATGTACACCATGCATCGGATAGGGCATGAACTATCCAAGGCGAAGTCGTAGACCTTGTTGTATTCCCAAAAAATACTAAAAGCAAAGGTAGTCATGATAAATTGCCTTAAATATTTTTGTTCGTCCGCAATACATATTATCTTTGCATATGATAGACGACTTTCCGACATTGAAATCCAGCGCAGTGAATATCGATTGGTGTCATCTTTAACGAACATAGTAACAGACAATATCGGTTTTCATACTGTTGGGTTGAAATCTCTACTCGTCTAAATTACAACTGCTTTAAGAAAACATATATGAATAAAACCTTATACCTACTTATCGCTGTATTAGCTTTTACCTCTTGTGCTAATACGTATAATATCCAAGGTTCATCGAATGTAACCGACTTGGATGGTCGAATGTTGTATCTGAAGGTACTGGAAAACAATGATTTTAAGAGTGTTGACTCCAGTGATGTCATTCATGGACAGTTCCATTTTACGGGTCATATCGATACTGCTCGTATGGCAAATATCTTCATGGACAATGAGAGCGTGCTGACATTTGTATTGGAAGAAGGCGATATCAACATCAAAATCAACAACACGCAGCAAACAGTCAGTGGCACACCATTGAATGAGAAGTTATTTAAGTTCTTCAAAGAGTACAATCAACTTAAAAACCGGGAAGCTGAGTTGGTGCATAAACATGACCAAGCCATTATGAATGGTAGTGATATGGCTTTAGTTAATGCCGAACTGAATGCGGAGGCAGCCAAGTTAAGTCAAAAAGAAGACCATTTAGTAACAACGTTTGTCACCGATAATTTCGATAATGTTTTAGGACCGGGTGTTTTCTTTATGGTCACTATTGGTAATCAATATCCTGAATTAACTCCATGGATAGAGGACATCATGAGTAAAGCTACAGATCAATTTAAGAACGATCCGTATGTCAAGGACTATTATCAGAAAGCATTGGAGAATGAGCAAATCATGAATGGAATGAAAGAAATGCCTGCTGCGGTTAATCAAATTCCATCCAATGCACAGCAACTGCCACCGCCAGCTTCGCCTGCTGATTTGGCAAAACCGTCTGAACCAAAAGAGTAAAAACATTATTTTTCATGGCAATCTTTATACATGGTGGTACATTAGTCAACGAGGGTAGGGTCTTTCGAGGCTCTATCATCATCGAAAAGGATTGTATCACCCACATTGTTCCAGAAGATCAACAACTCTGTGGCAATGATTATCAAGTGATAGATGCTACGGGATGTTTTGTTATTCCGGGTGTGATTGATGAACATGTACATTTTAGAGAGCCAGGATTGACAGCAAAGGCTGATATTGAAACAGAGAGTAGGGCAGCTGCTTATGGTGGAGTAACTTCGTTTTTCGACATGCCGAACACCGTTCCTCAAACGACTTCGTTGGAGGCTTTGCAGCAAAAACACGAATTGGCACAGCGAAACAGTCACATCAATTACACTTTCTTTTTTGGTGCTTCCAATACCAATGCTGACCTGTTTTCACAACTTAATCCACATATCGTGCCTGGCATAAAGTTGTTTATGGGTGCCAGTACGGGAAATATGTTGGTAGATAGAAGTGATGTCTTAACGAAAATCTTTCGCACTGCACCCCTTCCAGTCATGACACACTGTGAGGACACCGAGCTAATTCGTCGTAACACGACTGCCTTTAAGGCAAAGTTTGGCGACGATCCTGCCATGAAATACCATCCATTGATTCGTAGTGAAGAGGCTTGTTATCAGTCTACAGCTTTGGCTGTGCGTCTTGCCAAGAAATATGGAACTCGTCTTCACGTGGCTCACCTAACTACAGCAAGAGAGTTAGAACTGTTTGGCGAGCAAGAAAATATTACGGCAGAAGCGGTGATAGCGCATTTGATGTTCTCGGAAGAAGATTATTCAAGATTGGGAAGCATGATAAAATGTAACCCTGCTGTCAAGCAAAAAGCTGACCGACAGGCACTGCGAGCCGCTTTGACCAATGGAAAAATATACACCATCGGCACCGATCATGCGCCTCATCTGCTTAAAGATAAAGAAGGAGGAAGTTGTAAAGCCGCTTCTGGTATGCCCATGATACAGTTCTCGCTGCCTGCGATGTTAGGGTTGGTAGATGAGGGCGTACTCACCATTGACCGTCTTGTTGCATTGATGTGTCATCATCCAGCCCAATTGTTTGAAGTGAATGATCGTGGTTTTTTACGTGAAAACTACAAGGCAGACATCACAATAGTAAAACCGCATACCCCTTGGACGGTGACCGAGGATGTGATTCAGAGTAAATGTAAATGGAGTCCAATGTTGGGACATACTTTCCATTGGAAGGTTATGCAAACCATTTGTAACGGTCACATTATCTATAATAACGGTCAATTTGATAATAACTATCGTGGCGAAGCCTTGCGTTTCAGGTAGTCATTGCGCCAGTGGTTTTATGTCTTTATACTCCCTTGGGGGCTAAAATAAAGCTATGATTGCAAGAATATTGATTTTTCTGCTGTTTCTCATCGTATTGCCAGATTTATATATAGATCTACATTACCTCCGAAAGAAACCCACCTATACTCGGTGGAAGCGATTGTTGTGGTGGCTACCTGCCATTTTGATGTTGGTATATACGTTCAAAATGGGGACTGAAAAGAACTTTATACCCGACAATCCTGCGTGGATAGATAACTATCTGCTTCTCCTTGGATTACTTGTTGTGCCGAAAGGCATCTTTACTCTCTGCTCTTTGATAGGGTTGGGATATTGTCGAATTTTCAAAAAGCATCATAATTGGGGCAATTTAGTGGGGCTATTTTTATCCATTATGGTGATATATATATTGGTATATGGGTCGACTTTCGGTCTTCGCCAATTAAAAATCAATCGTATAGATATCGCTTTTATGGACTTGCCCCCAGCCTTTGACGGATATCGCATCGTGCATTGGAGCGATGCACATGTAGGAACTTATATGAAATCACGTCGTCCTCTCTTGGAAAGAGCGGTTGACAGTATCCGAAAACAGCAAGCAGACATGGTTGTCTTTACTGGCGATTTGCAGAACTTACAGCCCTCAGAACTCTATCCATTTCAAGACTTGTTCCGTTCCATTCATGCCAAAAATGGGGTGTTTAGCGTGTTAGGAAATCATGATTACAGTGGATATATCGATGCACCAAATGCGATTAAAGTGGGCAATGAGCGAGAACTCATCTCTCAACAACGCCAATATGGTTGGCAGTTGCTTCTTAACGAACATCGAACCATTCATCGTGGAGCCGATTCTATAGTCATTGCTGGCACAGAGAATGACGGACTTCCACCTTATCCTGCAAAGGGAGATGTGCACCAAGCCTTGCGAGGAGTAGGGGACAATGCGTTTGTTGTCATGCTTCAGCACGACCCTTCTGCTTGGCGAAGAATCATTCTGCCACAATCGCATGCACAACTAACGTTGAGTGGGCATACGCACGGAGGGCAGTTAAGTCTGTTTGGAATTAGAATCTCCCAACTCTTATTAAAAGAAGATTACGGACTGTATCGTGACGGCAGTCGTGCACTTTATGTCACTTCTGGCTTCGGTGGTCTCATTCCTTTTCGCTTTGGAGTGTCCAGTGAAATTGCTGTCATCACCCTACATCGACAAAAATAACATTCAGCACATTCTCTATGAAATATTTATATCGTATCTATCAGTTGTTCATTGCCGCCCCCTTGGTGGCATTACTCACCTTGTTAACTACCTTACTGACAACCCTTGGCTGTATTTTAGGTAACGGACACTTTTGGGGGTATTATCCTGGAAAGTGTTGGTCGTGGCTCACCATTCGCATTCTGTTGTTACCTGTGAAAGTCGAAGGTCGTGAACATCTCGATAAAAAGCAGTCTTATGTTTTTGTTAGCAATCATCAAGGCGCCTTCGATATCTTTCTGATTTATGGTTTTTTGGGTCGTAACTTTAAGTGGATGATGAAGTATCAGCTTCGCAAGATGCCATTTATTGGAATGGCATGTCAAGCTGCACATCATATTTTCGTGGACAAAAGAGGGACAGCCAAGATAAAACAAACCTATTTAGAGGCGCGCCAAACGCTGAAAGACGGCATGTCGTTAGTTGTTTTCCCTGAAGGAGCGCGCACCTTTACAGGGCATATGGGCGACTTCAAACGTGGCGCTTACATGTTAGCCAGTGATTTGCAACTGCCTGTAGTGCCGCTAACTATCAACGGGTCTTTTCAAGTAATGCCTCGTATGCGTGATATGAAATGGGTTCAATGGCACCCACTCACGCTGACCATACATGAGCCTATCCCTCCAAAAGAGCAGAGTTCAGAGAATATCACTGCCACCTTGCAGGAGAGTTATCAAGTGATAATGAACGCCTTACCAGCAGAGTTACAGGGTTATCAGCCAAACTCAGACCAATAAGATTTTAGACATTCAATAAATATAGACGCATAAAAAATAGAATAGAACGTTTTGTAAATCAAGCGGTTTACATTATCTTTGCATCTATCTATCACCCTCAAATATAGCGATTATGAACAAAAGCGACAGCATCGTCATCATTCCGACGTATAACGAGAAAGAGAATATTGAGAAAATTATTCGTGCCGTCTTCGCACTCGATAAATGTTTTCATGTGTTGGTCATAGACGATGGAAGTCCAGATGGCACAGCTTCTATTGTGCATGGCTTGATGCAGAACGAGTTTCAGGACCGATTGTTTATCTTGGAGCGTTCTGGTAAGTTAGGATTAGGAACTGCTTACATTACTGGTTTTAAGTGGGCGTTGCAACAAGATTACGATTATATATTTGAAATGGACGCCGATTTCAGCCACGATCCCAATGACCTGCCACGTCTCTATGCAGCTTGTCACGACGAAGGATACGATCTTGCGATAGGTTCACGCTATGTCAGTGGCGTCAATGTTGTTAATTGGCCCATCGGAAGAGTGTTGATGAGTTATTTCGCATCCAAGTATGTACGGTTTGTGACTGGTTTCAACGTCCACGACACCACTGCGGGTTTCAAGTGCTATAAGCGACGTGTACTCGAAACCATTCCTTTAGATGAAGTTCGTTTTAAGGGTTATGGATTCCAAATTGAAATGAAATACACCGCCTATAAGATAGGCTTTAAGATCAAAGAAGTACCAGTGATTTTTGTCAATCGCCGTGAGGGAACCAGCAAGATGAGTGGTGGCATCTTTGGCGAGGCGTTCTTTGGCGTGATGCGTTTGCGCTTAGATGGTTGGTTGCGAAAATATCCACCCATGCCCAAAGATTAAGGCTTTTTTCTCGTTGGTGATTATCTTATTATCAATATATTTTAATGAAGGAAATGAACCCATTGACGCTGTCGTGTTAAGTCAATGGGTTTGTTGGTCAAAATAGTCTGTTCTGGACACCAAAACAGTCTGTTTTGGTAGGTAAAATAGTCTGTTTTGGTAAGTGAAGGCATGTAGATAGCAATATTCCCCCAATGCTTTAGATTCCTTCATAGATATTGCCATGTTTTAAGGAGCTTTCTCACGTTATTTCGTTACCTTTGTATGCTCAACGCATTTGCGATGAATATACAAGACATTCAACAATTATATGGAGCTTCGCCCCAGGCGGGTGCACTCCGAAAAGCATTAGAGGACAAATCTGTAAAGACCGTTTTCTTACAGGGACTCGTGGCTTCTGCTGCGCCCATGCTGTTTGCTGGCATGGTAGGAAAGTTGCAACAAACCATACTCTTTGTACTTCAAGATGCCGATGAGGCTGGTTATTTTTACCATGACTTAATGCAGGTGATGGGCAATCAGCAAGTGTTGTACTTCCCCTCCTCTTATCGGCGTGCCATTAAGTACGGACAGCGTGATGCCGCAAACGAAATTCTGCGTACCGAAGTGCTGTCGAAACTAAGTTTAGGAGAGCCGCTGTATATCGTTGCTTCGCCCGAATCGCTGTGCGAGTGGGTGGTCTCAAAGCAAAAATTAGAGGAGCGAACCCTACAAGTGGCAGTGGGACAAACGGTGGATATGCAGACGTTGAAAAAGTCGTTGCGTGCCTTCGAGTTTCATGAAGTTGATTATGTCTACGAGCCGGGACAGTTTGCCGTGCGTGGAAGTATTGTTGATGTTTATTCTTATAGTTGTGAATGGCCGTATCGTATCGATTTTTTTGGAGACGAGGTAGATACCATTCGTACGTTTGATGTGCAAGATCAGCTTTCTAAAGAACACAAAGAGCAAGTTCAGATAGTACCCAAACTGTCGGAGATGAAAGAGGATAGAGTTCCTTTTCTTCAGTTATTGCCCCCCACCGCCTTGTTGGTAATGCAAGATTTTACCTTCGTTCACGACACCATAGAGCGCATATACAACGAAGGATTTGCCAAGCAAGTGATGCAAGAGCAGTTGGAAGGTGCTACCGAGGTGGAGCAACGAGAATTGATGCACGCTTGGCAAAAGGAGCAACAGCTCATTAGTGGGCGTCAATTTCTGCAAGACATAGCAGGTTTTAAGCGCATTCAGTTTGGGTTACAATCTGATATGACGCCTCAAGTCTCTATTTCTTTTGATATTACTCCACAGCCCTTATTTCATAAAAACTTTGATTTGCTGTACCAAACATTGGCGGATTATGCACATCGGGGGTATGCTTTGTATGTTTTTGCGGAGAGTAGAAAACAGGTAGAGCGACTTCGTGAAATCATGAAGGCGCAGCAAGAAAATAATTCCTCTACCCCCATTCCACTTGCAGCGGAGTCTTCTAATGGGGTAGGAGGCTACCTGCAGTTGCAGGCACCGAGTGCTCGACCAGCAACAGAAGAAGGTGAGAAGGGGACTGTGAAGGGAGCTTCTATCCATGCAGGATACATTGATCATCAACTTAAAATATGCTGCTTTACCGATCACCAAATATTTGAACGCTTTCATAAGTACAACCTCAAGTCGGATAAGGCACGAGCTGGCAAGATGGCGCTCACGCTCAAAGAACTGCAGGAAATGGAGCCAGGCGACTTTATTGTGCATGTTGATTTTGGTATTGGTAAGTTTGGAGGTTTGGTGAGAGTTCCCACGGGTAATACGTATCAAGAGATGATTCGCATTATCTACCAGCGAGGCGACATTGTAGATGTATCGATACATGCGCTGTATAAAATCTCCAAGTACCGTCGTAGCGACACTGGCGAACCTCCTCGTTTGTCTACATTGGGCACAGGTGCGTGGGAACGACTCAAGGAGAAGGCAAAGAAGCGCATCAAGGACATTGCACGCGACCTCATCAAGCTCTACGCCAAGCGTCGACATGAGAAGGGGTTTCCGTTCAGTGCCGATACCTTTATGCAACAAGAATTGGAGGCCAGCTTCTTATATGAGGACACCCCAGACCAAGTGAAAGCAACGGCAGAGGTGAAAGGCGACATGGAGAAAGCACGTCCCATGGATCGTTTGGTGTGTGGCGACGTAGGGTTTGGCAAGACGGAGGTTGCCATTCGCGCGGCGTTCAAGGCAGCTTGCGACTCCAAGCAGGTGGCGGTGCTGGTGCCAACCACGGTGCTTGCTTTCCAACACTATAAGACTTTCAAGGAACGATTACAGGGCATGCCCGTGAATGTGGACTATCTTTCCCGTGCTCGAAGTGCCAAACAGTCCCGTCAGGTGTTGGAAGATTTGGCGGCAGGGCGCATCGACATCATCATTGGGACGCATAAGCTGTTGGGAAAGTCGGTTGAGTGGCACGACTTAGGTTTGCTCATCATCGACGAAGAACAGAAGTTCGGAGTGGCAACGAAAGAAAAGTTAAGGAAGCTGAAGACCAACGTTGACACGCTCACCATGTCGGCAACGCCCATTCCTCGCACCCTACAATTCTCGTTGATGGGTGCGCGCGACATGAGTATTATGCGCACACCGCCTCCCAATCGCTATCCCATTCACACGGAGATAGGTACGTTTGGACACGAAATCATCACCGATGCCATCAACTTTGAGATGAGCCGAAACGGACAAGTGTATTTCGTGAACGACCGCATCTCTACGCTGCCCGAGATTGAGAAGATGATTAAAAAATATGTACCCGATTGCCGTGTGGCGATTGGGCATGGACAAATGCCGCCCGAACAATTGGAGAATATCTTGATAGACTTTATGAATCATGATTACGATGTGCTGCTGTCTACCTCTATTATCGAGAATGGTATTGACATTAGTAATGCCAACACCATCATCATCAACAATGCTCATCGCATCGGATTGTCAGACCTTCATCAAATGAGGGGACGTGTAGGGCGAAGCAATCGCAAAGCCTTTTGCTACCTGTTGGCACCCCCTAAGTCGGTTCTTACGCCCGAAGCGCGCCGACGTCTCGAAGCTTTGGAGACGTTCTCTGAATTGGGTAGCGGGTTCAACATCGCCATGCAAGATTTGGATATACGTGGGGCAGGGAACTTGTTAGGGGCAGAACAGAGCGGTTTCATGGAGGATTTGGGGTACGAAACGTATCAAAAAATCCTCTCACAAGCGGTTACTGAGTTGCGTAATGATGAGTTCAGCGACCTGTACGAAGAGTCTATTGCAAGTGGAGAAGCGGTGTCGGGAGCCGATTTCGTGGACGACTGTGCCGTGGAAAGTGATTTGGAAATGTATTTCCCTGATAACTATGTGCCAGGAAGCAGCGAGCGTATGTTGCTGTATCGCGAGTTGGATAATATTGAAGATGATAATGAACTGACCACTTATAGACAGAGATTGGAAGACCGATTTGGTCCTGTTCCGCATGAAGGTGTGGAACTGATGAATGTCGTGGCGTTGCGACGCGTGGGCAAACGCTTGGGATGTGAGAAGCTCATACTGAAACAAGGAAACATGACCTTGCAGTTTGTGAGCAATCCCATGAGTGCATATTATAAGAGTAAGGCATTTGATAGCGTGCTCAACTATATTGCCCAGCATGCTCGTCGCTGCGACTTAAAGGAGGTGAAGGGCAAGCGGATGCTGCATGTGAGCAACGTTTCGAGTGTTGAAGAGGGCGTGAAGATACTTAGAGAGATAGAGAGCAGTGCATCGATGTAACGCTGAGTGCGCCTTACAGATGTTCAGAAAAGTATTTCCATAAAGGAGCTATCATCAGTGCCTGCATGAAGTCACCGTTCTTGAGCATTTCGAAGACTTTGGCTTTAGGCAGTAACTGAAACTCGATGTCTTCGGTCTTGTCCAAGTGTTGACTGCTGATTCGTTCTACACCCTTTGCCAAAAAACAGTGGCAAAGGTTGGTCATGGTGCTGGGATTGGCAGAGATGGTCATGAGTTTGCTCCATGTTCCTCCACCAAAGCCTGTCTCTTCTTGCAGTTCTCGCTTGGCAGCATCGAGCGGTTTTTCGTCTTTTTCTATCACGCCAGCACAAATTTCATTCGACACAATGCCTAATCCGTGTCGCCATTGGCGTTCAATAATCAAGTTTCCCTCGCTGTCTTCTGCTATAACGTTTACCCAATCGGGATATTCCAGCACATAGTATTCGTCGTGAATCACACCGTTGGGTAGTTGTACCTCGTCTCGACGAGCCGTGAGCCACGGTCGTTTGATGATATAATCAGACTTTAATGTTTCCCATTTTTTGATTGACATGCTCTTTTATTTTAGATAGTTGGATGCTCTACTTTGCAGTGCTGCGAGTCACTCGGAAACCGTTGTGTTCCAAGTGTACGATGTAGCAAAGGTACGACTTTTTTTGATGGCACAAGTCTAATCTTCTTATGTGATTCTTTTTAGCAGGAGGTTAGCCGCTTCTATATCCTTTCTTTAGGTCTGTATGGACAGGCGTTTATAAAAATAGATGTCGTTTTGGGAGCCGAAATGTCTGTAAACTGCCTTTTTTTGCGTACATTTGTCAACGCAACAAAAACACTATTGTAAAGTGGGGGACAACAACATCCCTTTCAATCTTCGTAAAATTGGACATAAACAACTATCTTGTGCGGCTTGCCTCTGGTGACGTATCTGCATTTGAGGCAGTTTTTAGACAATATTATCCTCGTGTACGTGCTTTTGCATTAGGACTTACAAAAGAGGCAAGCGATGCTGATGACATTGCGCAGCAGGTATTTGTGAAGTTGTGGACGCATCGCAGCCAACTTGTTGCTGTTCGAAATTTAGATGCCTATCTGTTTAAGACGGCACGCAATACTTTCTTGGATTATATTAGAAGTAGGAAGAAGAACCTTGTCATTGAGCGCATTGACGATGGGATGTGTCTTCCAGATTCTGCGTCTCCTTTTGAAGACTTGGAGTGTGAGGAGTTGAGGTTGCTTGTAGATATGGTGGTAGAGACAATGCCACCAAAGCGGCAAGCTGTCTACCGGATGAGCAGAGAACAGGGTCTAAACCTTGAAGAGGTTTCCAAAGCCCTGTCTATCAGTAAAAAAACCGCAGAGAACCACCTTAATTTAGCGTTAAGGAAGTTAAGAAAAATAGTTTATCTCTTCTTATTAATTGTTAACAACTTGGGTGTATTTTGACGGAAGTTCGTCATTGATATAAAGCAGACAATATGAAATATAGAGACGCCATCATCAAGTACTTCTTTCATCACAATGTTTCCAATCGCACGAAGAAGCGTGTCTTCCGCTACTTGGCAGATGAGCGAATATTGGCAGAAAAAGACGATACCATGCAAAAAATATGGGATGACACACGTCATGCCACACTGCACGACGATGAGCTGGACATCGCCTTGATGCAGGTTGAAAACAACTTGTCGCTGGTATCTGACAACGCAACCAAAGCTGCAGGTGCTGTCATGCGTCCTCGTTGGAGAATTCTTGCTGCCTCATGGCTGATTGCCGTCATGGCTATGTCTTTCTCTGCCTACTGGTATATACAGACTTCCAAAAAAGCAGAGCAGGTGGAGCAGGTGGAATTTCTTGAGGCTATGACCGACTATGGACAGAAAAAAAACATTGTTTTGCCAGATGGCAGCAGAGTATGGCTCAATGCAGGCTCTACACTTATTTATCCAACGGCATTTGTACAAAAAACGCGCAAGGTATTTTTGTCGGGCGAGGGTTTCTTTGAAGTTACCAAAAAAAGTAGCCCCTTTGTTGTAACCACACGTTGCTTGCAGACCAAAGTGTTGGGTACATCTTTCAATGTAAAAAGCTATGTTGGTGAGGATGCAGTGACTGTAACCTTGAAAACGGGAAAGGTTGTCGTTGCGGTGCACGACAGGTTTCATGACGGAACACACTTTCTCGTGCCAAACGAGCAGTTGGTGTATGTTCCATCCACAGGAAAAGTGGTTGTGCAGCAAGTAGGTGATGAGATGAGCGACGCATGGCGAAAGAGCAAGTTGCAGCTTACAGATGTCTCTTTGAAAGAAGCCCTGCGACAAATTGAAAGGATGTACAATGTGAAATGCCATTTACTGAACGGTCGATATGCTCAGCAGCGTATCCGTGCACATTTCAATCAGAATGAGAAGTTGGAGAACGTTCTCTATGTCATCAAACGCCTCATTCCAGGTATTGCCTATCGGGTAGAAGGTAATGACATTTACTTTGAGTAGCATTAAAGAGGCTTCACATCGTGTATTTTTTTTAATTGTTATGATTATTTAACACTATTACTTTGGGTGTTGTTGCCAGCTTTCACGTCTTATCCATGAAATTAAACCTATAACTATAAACCATGTATGAATAAAAGAGTAATTTGTTGCTTGAGATTGGCATTGTGTATGCTTATGGTTGGAACGATGTCCATCCATGCGCAACGTGTGTCGTTCAATGGAGAGCGTATGTCTCTGAAGAAGGCTTTCGAGCGGATAGAGCAGCTCTCGAAGTATAAAATCGAATACAATGTGTCGCAGTTCAATGCCGACCGCCTTGTCACCTTGACACAGAAAGACACGGATGTTTTGCACATTCTAACTGAACTGCTAGCCGGTACAGGGTACACCTATTCTGTGAATGGGAATTATATTCTGATACAACCCGTACAGAAAACTCAAAAGAACTTGCGAATGATTCAGGGTATGGTTGTAGATACCTCTGGTGAAGCAATCGTAGGAGCCGTTGTTAAGCAGGCAGGAGCTAAAAAAGGTGTGGTAACCGATATTGATGGGAAGTTTATCATTGATGTTCCAGAGGGTGCCATGCTGACGATCTCCTATGTAGGAATGAAGGAAACTGCAGTGAAAGCGACCGCTGGGATGAACGTTATTTTGGAGAGTAATATCGAAGCACTTGAAGAAGTCGTTGTCGTAGGCTATGGTACCCAAAAGAAGGCAAATCTCACAGGGTCTGTGGCACAGGTGAAAATGGAAGACGTCTTGGGCGACCGGCCTGTGGTAAGTGCTGCTTCGGCATTGCAGGGAGCCATGCCTGGACTCACCATTGGTGGTGGTTCTGGACCGGGTGTGGCAAAGTCTCTTAACGTCAGAGGTACGCTGTCCATCAACGGCGGTGCCCCATTGGTGCTTATAGACAATGTTGAAGGCGACCTGAGCACACTGAACCCTGACGACATTGAAAGCGTCACTGTGCTGAAGGATGCAGCCAGTTCGGCAATCTATGGAGCGCGTGCTGCAGGTGGCGTCATACTTGTTTCGTTGAAACATCCCAAGTCCAACGAACACTTCTCAGCCAACTATAATTTCAATGTGGGGTGGGAACAAACCGCAAACTTCTTGAAGCAGTCATCACTCAGGGAATATCTTAATGCCTACATGGAAGCGGGCTATTCCAATTCGTATTGGGCTGGCAATGGTGAAGTATCCAAGTGGCGTGACTATCTTGACAAATATAAGCAAGATCCTTCCTCGGTTTCAACGGTAGGAGACGGTATCTTCCAGGATGCAGATGGAAAGGTGTATTGGCTGAACGAGAATGACTTGGCCAAGAATATGATGACAACAGGTGCCATTCAAAACCATAACCTGACGATTTCAGGAGGTACAGATCGTATCAGGTACAGGCTTTCTGGTAGTTTCAGCAAGGAAGATGGACCCTTGATTACCAATAAGGACATGTTTGAACGCAAGACAATCAACGGATTCATAGCGGCTGATGTTCTGAAGTGGTACACGCAAGAGGCCAACATCTCGTACACAAATTCTGATCTCTCAAAACCAGAGGTTGTCGGAAATATGAATCACTATTACACAACAAGGCTGATAAATTATTATCCAGAAGGTGACATACCAGACAAAATATTGGGAACTAATGAGAGTTTGCCCTCGCAAACACCTTCCAACATGATACGGTTGGCTCCTGTCTCTCATGAAGAGAAATCCGTGCCTCGCATCTCGCTCCGCTCCATTTTCAAGTTGTTGCCTGGTTGGATCATCACCGGTGAATACACCTACAATCGAACAGACACTCATTATCAGTTTTATTCGGACAGGTTTCGCTTTGCTGATGTTCAGTTGGCCGCAAAGAATTCAACGGAGAAAGGACAAGACTTTTACAGAATGTACGACACCACTGCGAAATACAATGCTCTGAACGTTTTCTCCAATTACGAACATACATGGGGAAACCACGCCTTCAAGGCGATGTTTGGTTTCAACCAAGAGGAGTATTATTATCGGTACTTCTATGGAAACGTATTGGCGCAAGCCACTCCAAGCGTGCCATCATTTGAAGGTGGAACGGGTGAAAAGAAAATCATAGATAAGTATTCTGAATATGCCATCAGGAGTGGTTTTGCGCGCTTTAACTATGTGTATGCCGATAAGTATTTATTTGAATTGAACGGCAGGTACGATGGTTCGTCCAAGTTCCCGAAAGATAATCGGTTTGGATTTTTCCCGTCTGTAAGTGCCGGTTGGAGATTGGGGCAGGAAAAGTTCATGAGTGCGTCCAAGTCGTGGCTGGATGATCTTAAGTTGCGTGCGTCTTATGGAACAGTGGGAAACCAGCGTATCGACCCCTATCAGTTCACGCCTACAATGTCTGTAAACAGTGCAGGTACTTACATTTTGGATGCAGGAGGGAAGACTACTTACATTACCTCACCGGGACTTGTAAGCAGTAGTTTTACATGGGAAAAAGTAACAACCTTTAATGTTGGGTGCGATTTTTATGCTTTCAACAATCAGCTAAATGCCACTTTTGACTGGTACAACCGTAAGACCACAGGAATGTTGGCAGCGGGTATAGAGATTCCCAAGGTGGTGGGAACGACAGCTCCCTTGCAAAACGTGGCCGACATGAAGAACCAAGGATGGGAGCTAAGTGTAGCTTGGCGCAGCAATGTAGGCAACCTAAACTACAGGATAGGACTGAACGTCTATGACAGTTGGGCAGAGATTACCAAGTTCAACAACGAGTCGCGGCTGTTGTCAGATTACTATGTAGGGCAGCGTATAGGAGAAATCTGGGGATATGAGGCTGATGGCTATTATGCCATTGGCGACTTTGATCAAGATGCGGCAAGAAAGGGAACCTGGGTGCTGAACAAGGGAGTGACCAGGATTAATGGTTACAACCCGCAGCCAGGCGACATGAAGTTCAAGGATCTGGACGGTGATGGTGTTATTACCGCTGGGGAAGGCACCGTGGAGAAAGCAGGCGACAGGAAAGTTATAGGCAACAACGCCTCGCGTTATCAGTTTGGTATGAACATAGGTGCCAGCTACAAGGGTCTCAGTCTCGAAGTATTGTTGCAAGGCGTTGGCAAGCGTGACTATTGGCTGGGTGGGTCGGCTCTGTTTCCTTTTGCTGGTGTTGATGCTGGTGATGCGGTATTCCAACCGCTTTACTATAACCAGACAGACTATTGGACAGCCAAGAGCTACGATCCCAGCAGCCCAGACTACATGGTGGCTGCCAATCCTGGCTGCGAGTTATTCCGTATTTACGATCAAGGCAACAACATCCGTTCAAACACAAGGATAAGTGATAGGTATCTCCAGAACGCTGCATACCTGCGCGTCAAGAACGTCACTCTCTCTTACCTTCTTCCAAAAGAATGGATACACAAGCTGTTTATTCGCAGTGCCAAGGTATTCCTTAGCATGGAAAACTTGGCCACTTTCACATCTTTGCCAAAAGGGTATGACCCAGAGGGAACGGCCGCTGGCTCACATGCAAATGCTTTAAGCAACGGAATTTCCTGGACGTATCCTTATTATCGTACCATCTCAGTTGGTGCAAGCATTACTTTCTAACTCAACAAGCAAATAACATGAAAAAGATTATATTAACCTTATTGGTCATGGTGGCGCTGTCTTCTTGCAATGATGCCTTCTTGGACAAGTATCCTGTCACGGACATGATAGAAGACAATGCCTTTTTGGAAAACGACAACTTCAAGGCTTTTATCAACCCATGCTATGAGATGTTTACCAATACGACTATCCGTACCAGTATAAATCGCTGTTATGTCAACGCACAATTTTATGGGGATATGTACGGAGGCTTGGTAACCCATCGGGGCAACCAGCGAAATCCTTATGCCTACCAAACGGTGATGCCCACTACCGACGGGGGAGGATGGGACTTCTCATACATCCGTCGTATCAACATCTTGTTGAGCCATCTTGGTGACGGACACCTTACGGCGGCACAATCAGCACATTGGCGGTCGGTGGCTTATTTCTTTTCTGCCTATTGGTATATGGAGCTGGTAGATCGTTTTGGCGACGTGCCTTGGGTAAACAAGGTGCTGAGTGAGAATGATGAGGCAGCGTATGGGCCACGTACGTCTCGAGCCGTGGTGGCAGATAGCATCATTGCCCGTCTGGAATACGCCGCAGACAACATCGGGACGCAGCACGACGGCGACAACACCATTACGGCACATGCAATAAAGGCGGCATTGTCTCGCTTCTTGTTAAGAGAGGCAACGTGGGCTAAATATCACGGACTGGACGAACCTTACGAGGCTTATCTCCACAAATGTATCAAGGTATCCAAGGAACTAATGGATGCCTATCCTACGCTGTACAAAGGATGCGGCAGTGAGAAAGAAGATGCCGCAGGCTACGGTGAGCTCTGGACCACAGAGAACTTGAAGGGTGTGGACGGCGTTATACTGTCCAAGGAGTTTGTAGACAACATGCTGATGCACCGCTATAATGATTACGAACACATAGCCGCCAATGCCGCCGACGTGCCGCAATATACAGTAGATATGTTTCTGATGAAGAACGGCTACCCCATTGCAAACCCCAAGTCGGGCTATCAAGGTGGAAAAGGCAAGGATATGTGGGACACTTTTGCTGGTCGCGACCCCCGATTGTACCAAAACATACAGCCTCCTTATGTAGTGGCGCCAAACAATGGAGCAGCGGATAATGTTCACTCATTCAGGAGTTGGCGATTCTTGAAGGCTGGCGACAACAATCAAGGTCATGTAGTGACAGCCGCCGAGGCAGCCAAATATCGTTTCTACATCGACTACATGGGCGTCAACGACCAGTGTGTAAGAGGCGGCATGTATGGTGGAAAGGGCATGAAGAGATGCCCTGGACAAAACTGGGGAGCTGCTCTTACACCAGTAAGTCCTAACTTCACCACCGATTCGCGAGTCCCTTTTATGAGGTGCCGCACGGGATATTATTTTTGGAAGAATTACGATATGTGGGAATTCTCTACTGGTTCATCTGCTTTTTGCACTGCCGATAAGCCTATCTTCAAGATAGAAGAGGTATTGCTCAATTATGCCGAAGCCGCATGGGAACTTGGAATATTCAACCAGTCTGTTGCCGATGCGACCATCAACAAGCTGCGCTTACGTTCAGGAGTTGCGCCCATGAAGGTAGCTGAGATAGATGCCGACTTTGACCCTGATAGAGACAAGGGCAATGCTCCATGGTGGACAGGCAAAGGTGGTAAGTTTGGCAATTATAACGTAGACCCCGTGTTGTGGGAGATCAGGCGAGAGCGTCAAACAGAACTCTTTGGCGAGGGGTTCGCATTTTATGACGTTCGTCGCTGGGCAAAGGCTGCCTATTATGTCAACCGCCAGCCCTGTGGACTTTGGACCACAGCGCAAGACAATATCTATGCACCCAGAAAGAATAGTTATTCTGGACAGTTTGTCGATTACGAGAAGATACAGTCATCTGGCAAAGCCAGTGCAGAAAACAACACGGTGGGAAGTGGTTGGATTTATACCTATGAAAGTCCGTTGGTGGCAGGCGGCTGGTTGGATGCGTATTACCTCATGATGATACCCACAAGCCAAATTGTGCTGAATCCTAAACTGACACAGAATCCCGGTTACAACCAGCTGTTTGGATTGACAGAATAAATAAACATGAAGCACTTTGATATTCGAGAAAACATCATGGTTACAGGTGTAATGGCATTTGCCGTTACACCTGTAATGGCAAAAGGACACCCTAAGGTGGCGAAGCCAACCAAACCTAACATTATTTATATTATGTGCGACGATATGGGTTATGGTGATTTGGGGTGCTATGGGCAGCCATACATCAACACACCCAACATCGACCGCATGGCCAGAGAAGGCATGCGCTTTACGCAGGCCTATGCTGGTGCACCTGTAAGTGCACCCTCAAGAGCAAGCATGATGACTGGGCAACACACTGGACATACTGCCGTCAGGGGCAACAAGGAGTATTGGTGTGACGTGCCATTGGTAACCTATGGCATAAACAAAGACTATTCTGTTGTTGGTCAGCATCCCTATGATCCCAGCCATGTGATTCTGCCAGAGATAATGAAAGACAATGGTTATCGAACAGGGATGTTTGGCAAGTGGGCAGGAGGGTATGAAGGCTCGGTGTCAACGCCCGACAAGCGAGGCATCGATGAGTTTTATGGCTACATCTGCCAGTTTCAGGCTCATCTGTATTATCCAAACTTCCTGAACGAGTACAGCAGGCAGCGGGGTGATACGGCTGTGAGAAGGGTGGTGTTAGATGCAAACATACGCTATCCTATGTTTGGCAAGCAGTATGCTCTGCGCACACAATACTCTGCAGACATGATACATCAGCGTGCCTTGCAGTGGCTCGACAGGCAAGACGGGAAACATCCTTTCTTTGGTATCTTTACTTATACCTTGCCTCACGCTGAGCTGGTGCAGCCCGATGATTCGCTGGTAGCATTCTACGAGCGTAAGTTTTTCGAGGACAAGACATGGGGAGGAAACGAAGGTAGCAGGTACAATGCTGTGACACACACGCATGCCCAGTTTGCAACCATGATTACCCGGTTGGACATGTATGTGGGACAGATATTCAAGAAACTAAGGGAGAAAGGTTTGGACGAAAATACGCTTGTGGTGTTTACCAGTGATAACGGTCCCCATGAGGAGGGTGGTGCCGACCCCGATTTCTTTGGGCGAGACGGCAAGCTGCGAGGCTTGAAGCGACAATGCTATGAGGGGGGCATCCGCATTCCTTTCATCACATGGTGGAAAGGACATGTTAAGGCGGGTACAAGCACCGATTTGCAGGTGGCTTTTTACGACCTGATGCCTACTTTCTGCGAACTGGCGGGCGTAAAGGATTATGAGAAAAAATACAGGAACAGAAAAATAAAGGATGATTACTTCGACGGTATTTCGTTTGCTCCAACGCTGCTTGGGCGAGTGCAGACCACTAAACACGAATATTTGTATTGGGAGTTTCACGAGACCAACCAGATAGGCGTGCGTATGGGAGATTGGAAGATGGTGGTGATAAAGGGCACGCCACACTTATATAACCTTGCTTCCGACCTGCACGAAGACCACGATATGGCGGCTTTGCATCCAGACATTGTGAGGAAAATGGTACAGATCGTACAGAAAGAGCATGTGGATAGTAGGCTGTTCCAGGTGACCTTACCTGAGTAAGAAAAGACTGAAACAGGCTTTGTGATTTTAGGGTATGACGCAAATTAAGACTCAGCCAGTGGCGGTGTGTGTCATGTAGGGTGCGGCGTTGCTGAATGTCGCACCCGCTGTGGCGGTGGTCTGTAGCCTGCATGTGCTGTTAGTGCTGCTGTCAACTGATAGGCCTGCGACGGGAATTGACCAGCAAGTGAACGCATCCTACCGCAACGAACTTTTATTCAAAGGGAGGTTTGACAAGATGGTTTATCCTCGTGTTCTTCTATTTCTTAGTAGAAATGAGGTGCTGTGGTTGATGGTTATTTTACGCATTTGTCAGATTTAGTCCTGCGACATAGCCCATTGTCCATGCCGCTTGTAGGTTAAATCCCCCTGTGATGCCGTCAACATCGACCACTTCGCCAGCAAAAAACAAATTTGGACATGCCTTGCTCTCTAACGTAGTAAGGTTGATGCTCTTCAAACTGATACCGCCACAGGTAACAAACTCTTCTTTCCAAGTACCTTTTCCTGCTACGGTGTATGTGTCGTTGGTGAGCGTTTCGGTCAATTTATTGATACTTTTGCTTCCCAATTCATTCCACTTTTGCTGAACGGAGAATCCTGCTCGCTCAATCAAATAGTTCCACAAGCGTGCAGACAACATGTAAGGGCGGACGGAGCTCAGTTGTTTTTGTGCGTTCGCCACGGCAGTTTGGCGTAGTGTGTCTGCTACAATTTGAGTGTTGGTGGTGTGAATCCAGTTTACTGAAACATCAAACTGATAGTTGCGATCGTTGAGTATTCGAGCGGCATAAGCCGACAATTTGAGCGTTGACGGTCCGCTCAATCCCCAATGCGTGATAAGTAGAGTGCCTTCACTTCGCAGTTTTGTGCCGGGAATGGATAAATAGACGGAGTCTACACTGGTTCCCATTAGTGCTGTAAGACGTTGCTCTTTAATGCTGAATGTAAACAATGAAGCACATGGCGGTTCTATTTTGTGTCCTATGTCCGACAGATATTGCAGTTGTTTCGCATGCGGTGTGCCTCCTACAGTGATAGCTGCACGGTTAAAAACCAATGGCTCTTGCCGTGCGAAATACAACTTGATGTCTCCATTTTCCAGTGGAGTAATCTTCTTTACACAATGCTCTGTATAGATTTCCACACCCCATTGCTGTGCCAATCCCATCAAGCAATCAATGACAGATTGTGATGTTTGTGATTGTGGAAACACGCATTGGTCAGCCTGTGTGGTGAGTTTAACCCCATTATCCTCAAACCATTGGTACGCATCTTGATAACCAAAGACCTTAAACAAGCGTTTCATGAGCTTGTCGCCGCGTGGATATGCCTGCTTCAAGTCGGTTACTTGTGCGAACGAGTTTGTGATGTTGCAACGCCCACCACCTGTCACAGCCACTTTCGCCAACACCTTTTTCCCTTTCTCAAAGATGCAGACGTGGGCATTCGGCATTTGTCTTTTGGCGGTGATGGCAGCCATGAAGCCAGCTGCCCCACCACCAATAACGGCAATACTGAGCATGTTTATTCGCGCTTATAAGTCGTCTTCAATGGCTGTACTCTTAGCGTATGCCGTACTTTTCGCCTCAAAGAAGTCGGTCTTTACCATGTTCGGGTCTGAATATTGCGCTACCCATTTCATGTCTTCGGGTTCTTTTTGATTGTCCTCATACAGATAATCAAAGCCCAAGCTGTGCCAACGCAGGTTGCCCAGATAATGAATGTAGTCTGTCACCATTTGCGCATTGAGTCCTTGAATGTCGTTTCCAATCACATATTGTCCCCATGCAATTTCCTGACGAACGCCCTCTCTCATCATCTCTTCGTACACTTTCACCTTTTCGGGCGTAAACATTTCGGGTTCTTCTTTTTTCAATTCTTTGATAATGTTCCTGAACAACCACAGGTGAGTGTTCTCATCACGGTTGATGTAGCGTATCTCTTGCGCCGATCCAGACATCTTTCCGTTGCGACTGAGATTGTAGAAAAACATAAAACCACTGTAAAAGTAGATGCCTTCCAAGATGAAATTGGCAATACAGGTCTTCATCAGTGCATACAAATCTTGCTTTTCATGAAACTCATTATAGCAATTGCCGATGAAGGTGTTGCGCCTTAACAGATGCTCATCTGTCTTCCATTGATACAGAATGTCATTGCGTTGCTCGGGGCTGCATATCGTGTCGAGCATGTAACTGTAACTCTGACTGTGCACACACTCTTGAAAAGCCTGTATGTGCAGGCATAGGTTTACCTCGTTGGCTGTGATGTATTCGCACAACGAAGGCAGGTTGTTGCTTTGCAGGGAGTCGAGAAAAACAAGGAAACTCAATATCTTGTCGTAGGCAGTGCGCTCGGCTTTGTCTAATCGTGGATAGTCTTTTGTGTCTTGGGTGAGGTTGATTTCTTCAGGAATCCAAAAGTTGTTCATGGCCTGCCTGTACCAGTCGCTTGCCCATTGGTATTTCATGTTGTTGAAATCATTGAGGTTGGTGGTGTTTCCTCCAATCATTCTTCTCAATCGTAGGTCTGTATCTCCGTTTGGATTGAATAGCGAATTGCGCTTTAATTGTGTCATGTTTTTTAGTTTATGAGTTTTTTAGTTTATGAGTTTACGAGTTGATAGTTTATGAGTTTATGAGTTTTGGCTTGCTTTTTACGCCATCAACTTGTTGTCACATCAATCTTTTTTGGGCTTATGAGGCGCAGCTTTCACACTCTTCTACCTCTAACGATTTACTTCGGATATAGTAGATGGTTTTCACACCGCAGTGCCAAGCCAAGGTGTACAGTCCCAACAGTTGCCGCATGGTATAATTATTGGTGATGTATAGGTTGACACTTTGTGCTTGGTCAATATGTTTCTGTCTTATTCCTGCGGCTCTCATGCTCCACGATTGGTCTATCAGGTATGCGCTTTTGTACACCCAATAGGTTTTATCCGATAAGCTTGGAGCAACTCGAGGCAACATGGCGCCCTTCTTTTCTTCTAAGAAGAACCGTTTCATCACAGGGTCTACGCCTGCTGTGGTGGCTGCAATAATACTGGTACTGCTGGTGGGTGCGATGGCTAAGAGGTAGGCGTTGCGCATGCCCTGTTGGCTTACTTTCTTGGCAAGTGCTTTCCATTGGGGCGATGTATATTGTCGCTTGGTGAAGTATTCGCCTGTTTGCCAGTCGCTACCCTCAAAGTATTTGTAGCTTCCCTTTTGCTTTGCAATGTCCGAACTGGCTTCAATAGCCAGACGATTGATGCGCTCAAACACTTTATCTATGAACGACAGATGTTCTTCGCTCTCCCATTTGATGCCCCTTATGGCCAGCGCATGATGATAACCACTCACGCCCAAGCCGATGCTTCGATAGGTGCGATTGGTGATTTTTGCGAAAGGAAGAGGGTAAAAGTTCAGGTCTATCACGTTGTCCAAGGCTCTTACTACACTTGACACCACCTCTCTCATCTCTGTTTCGTCTTCCAGTTTCAGGTGTCCCAACGACAAACTGGCAAGGTTGCACACCACAAAGTCGCCCGGTTTCACGGTTCTTACCACTACGGTGTCGCCCTCTTCGGTGCGTATCTCGTTAGACACTTCCTCTATCTGCGACATGTTTTGAGCTATCTCCGTGCAGAGGTTAGAGCAGTAAATGATGCCTTTGTGGTGGTTGGGGTTGGCCCTGTTCACCGTGTCTCTGTTAAAGGTGAAGGGAGTACCCGTCTCCACAGCCGATTTAAGGATAAGTCTGACTATCTCTTTTATAGACATAACTCTTCGCGAAATGTTGCTGTCATGCACGCAATCCCAATAGCGCTTCTCCCATTCCTCACCATAATAGTCTTCCAAGTTATACCCCTTAGCCGTCATCACCTCATTGGGACAGAACATATACCAGTCTTGGTTGAGGTTTTCTTCTGCCATTTTCCAGAACAAATCGGGGTAACAGATGGCGGGAAAAATGTCGTGTGCTTTCATCCTGTCATCGCCATTGTTGGTCCGAAGTTGTAGGAATTCGGGTAAATCCTTATGCCATACGTCCAGATAAACAGCCACCGCACCCTGTCTAACGCCTAACTGATCAACGGCAACGGCAGTGTCGTTTACCAGTTTCATCCAACGAATAACGCCACCGGCGGCACCCTTGAAGCCTCTTATCCTGCCGCCTGCCGCGCGCACCTTACCAAAGTAAAGACCCATGCCACCGCCAAACTTGCTCACTTGCGCAAAGTTGTCTATGCTTCGATAGATGCCTTCCAAACTGTCGGGAACGGTATCAATGAAGCAACTTGACAGTTGGTGAAACGGTTTACGCGCATTAGAAAGGGTGGGGGTTGCCATGGTTACTTGCAGTTTGCTCAGCATATTGTAAAAGCGTTGCACCCACATCATGCGGTCTTGTGGCTCGTTCATTGCCAGATGCAAGGCTATTCCCAAGAACATTTCTTGCACACTTTCAATGGGATTGTTATCAAAATTACGAATCACATAGCGTTTGATGAGCAGTTCCAGTCCTGAGTAGTTGAGCAAGTGGTTGCGACTGGCATCCATAAATGTTGCCGCTTGTTCTATTTCGGCTTTGCTGTATTGTTGCAAGATATATGCGCCATATAGATTTCTGTCTGTCAAGAACTTCATCTTGTCATACAGTGACATCAGTCCCTCACTGTCTTCAAAGCGTGCGATGCGTTTGTTGAGTTGGTAATTGAGCAGTCGGGCTGCAATGAATTCCCATTCAGGAGCCTCTTGTGTGGTAAGCTCCACCGCTGCCTTGATAAGTGCGTCCATGCGTTCGGTGGCAGTCATGCCCGCCTTGCTGAAGCTGGCATACTTGTCAATGAGCAGCAATATACTATATTCTTTGTCTGTAAAATCTGCGGCAATGTGTTTCAATACCTCTGTGATATGCTCGTCTTGCAAATCCTCGGCGATGCGTCTATAAGTGCGGCGTATCTCGGTTCGCTGCCATCTGAACAGGATAAAACTCTTTGCTTCGGCGTAATAACCGTTTTTCATCAGCGCCTTTTCCACCTCATCCTGAATGCTCTCCACATTTTGCTTGATGTGGTTGGTACAAACAATATCTTCTACCGATTGTACCATTTGGTAGATGGTGGCATCGTCTATCTCGTGTTTCGTACTGATAAAGCTCTTCTTAATGGCCGTAGCAATTTTCTCCTTGTCATATTGCTCGGTTGAGCCGTTACGTTTAGTAATATCCATTGATTTTTATAATAAGAAGTATGAGTTTTTATGTTGTTTCTGCAAAGTTAATGAAATGCGTTGGAAGAAAAAATTATATCTTGTACTTTTTACAGACAAAAGAATAAGTTGGGTAACGAGAAGTGGTTTACTGATTGGTGCTTACCCTTAAAAGTAAAGTATAGTTAATAATTCTTTAATATGTTAATCGAATTCGTTTTATTTTACAAAAATAATTCTCAAAATAGAAAAATAAGTTGCCTATTTAGGTGCAAAAATAAGGCTTTGTTCGCTTGTCTCTATCACTTAATCTTGTTATGTCAATGGGATAGGACGGTTACTCCATTGAGTTTGCAGTGTTATCTCCATGCTTTTGCGTGCTTATTTGCGCTAAATAAGGGCAGTTTGGGCATGAAAAAGGCGTTTTTTATAAACAATTTTATGGGATATGATTGCAATGTTGTTCCTAATGTGTTGGTGGTCAAAAAGATAAGTAAACTTGTGCGTATTTCTCGTATTTTGGCAGAAGAAGTTGTGTCAATGCTAAAATGCGCTGTATTTTTGTTAAAAACCTAATTTAATATTTTGCCAATTCTATCATTTTTTGTAATTTTGGAATAAATAAGAAACGATTGTGACCATGGATATAGAAAAAATTAAAGACATGATAGCGTGTTGTGATGGACTGTCTAACACACTCGGTATGGAGTTCTTGTCCACACCCGAGCCAGATACTTGTATGGCTCGAATGGAAGTAAACCATAAAAATAAACAGATATTTGGTTTCTTAAGTGGTGGCGCCACCTTGGCTTTGGCGGAAAATTTAGCAGGAGTAGGCAGTATGGCTATATGTCCCGACAAAATTTGTGTAGGCATCAACGTCAGCGGCAACCATGTGCGAACGGTGATGGAAGGCGAAACGGTAACGGCATTTGGCAGGCTGCAACATCAAGGAACAACGTTGCACCAATGGCATATTGAGATAAAAAACGAGCAAGAAGAACTCATTTCAACTGTGCAAGTTATCAATTATGTGATGAACAAGTCTCAGAATGAATAGTTTTGCGTATTATAGGCTGCCCGATAAAAGGCATTTTATAAAACTTACCCAAAAGAATGGAGAGCCAGAGACTTACTTTTCATTAACAGATTTGAATGGAAAAGAGGGCTTTGTGCTTGCTCCTTTCAAGATAGACGAGGCGCATCCTGTCGTGTTGATTCATCCTGAAAAGAAAGAAAGGGTGCGTGTCAGCAAATGTTCTGTAAGGCTGCACAATGAATACGGTGCGACAATATTGGCTACGTCTTCCGATGGCAGGGAGAGATACGGCGAGGTTTTCCGTTGTTTTCATCAACAGCTCAAAGACAGAAAGTTAGCGAAAATAGTGTTGGCTCGTCGTGAAGAAATATCGCACTCGGCAACCATAGATGCGGAAGCTATGTTTATGGAAGCTTGCCGAATATATCCTCATCTCTGCATCATGTTGGTGTCAACGCCCCAGACTGGCACATGGCTCATGGCTACCCCCGAGGTGTTGTTGGACGGTGACGGAGAGATATGGCGCACCATGGCTTTGGCTGGCACGATGAAAGCAGGAGAATTGGCGCCCGATACAGATTGCTCTTCCGCCAGTACGCCATGGGCGGATGGCGATGGCATGCGTGATTGGTCGGCTAAGAACAAGCACGAGCAGCAGTTGGTTGCTATGTATATCCAACAATGTCTGTCGCCTTTCGCCGCTCAACTTACTCAGCGAGGTCCTTATACCGTTCAGGCTGGTGACTTGGTGCATCTGCGCAGTGATTTTATGTTTAGCCTTCATGATACCAAGTTCTTGGGGTCTCTACTCGAAGCTTTGCACCCTACACCTGCTGTGTGTGGACTGCCAAAGGCTGAGGCACAGCGGTTTATTCTACAACACGAGCATGCCGACCGCAGTTATTATAGTGGATTTGCAGGCTTACTCAATCCAAATGGCGAAACTCATCTTTATGTTTCACTTCGATGTATGCAAATTTTAGAGAATAGTTATCGTCTCTATGCCGGTGGAGGACTGCTCCTTGATAGCGTAGAGCAACAGGAGTGGGAAGAAACTGTGGCGAAGATGGAAACGATGAGGAAAATAGTAGCCTCTCCCCCGACCCCTCCCCAAAGGGAAGGGGAGTTGTAAGCTGATAACTTTGAACATTGAATATTGAGCTTTGAACTTTATGATTAGCAAAGTTTTCAACTTAAAAACTTAAAAACTCACGAACTTATAAACTCACAAACTCGTCAACTAAACATTTCCTCCATGCCCTATTCAGACAAAGAGAACGTCAATATACTCACCGCATTATTAGTGGCACACGGTGTAAAACACGCTGTGGTGTGTCCCGGTTCGCGCAATGCACCCATTGTACATAATCTCAACGAATGCCCCAACATCACATGCCACCCTGTAACAGACGAGCGATCGGCTGGATTTTATGCCTTGGGTATGGCTCAAATCTTAAGACATCCTGTTGTCGTTTGTGTCACCTCGGGTACGGCATTGCTCAATCTTTTGCCAGCTGCGGCAGAGGCTTATTATCAACATGTGCCTTTGGTGGTGATTTCGGCAGACAGACCTTCGATGTGGATTGACCAACAAGACGGTCAAACCTTGCCACAATTGGATGCTTTAGGACGTTTTGTCAGTAAGGCAGTCTCGTTACCCGAGCCTTCTACTGATGACGAACGGTGGTACTGTAATCGATTGGTAAACGAAGCGTTGCTTTGTTGTCAGCGGCATGGTGGCAGTCCGGTACACTTGAATGTGCCCATTTCAGAACCCTTGTTTACGTTCAATGTGCCAGCTTTGCCAACCGAACGTGCGATTCGACAGGTAACGGCAACGACTGATGTGGGTCACTGTCAATCGCTTTTGACGGACGTCCAATCGGCCAAGCGTCCGATGATAGTCGTGGGACAATTAAGTAACAAAGAAGCCCAGCGCATGGCTTTGCATTTATGTGCGTTGTCAACGGATGTGGTAGTTGTGTACGAATGTCTCGGAATGGCTTGTCATGAGGATGCGCCTCGCTATCCCGATCCACCAACCGAAAGGCTTTCTCTCTTACATATAGATAAGGTGTTGGCGCGCATGCAGCAGGTAGAACAATATCAACCTGATGTAGTGGTGTACCTTGGGGGAACGTTGGTGAGCAAGCGTTTGAAAGCTTTTCTGCGCCAATCTCCAACTGCCAAGACTTGGATTGTCAATGAGCGAGGAGCAATATACGATACTTTTCAAAACCTGACAGGCGTGATTGAGGGTGCACCGTATGATGTCTTGGAGGTAATCTTGCGGTATGTCCGTGGGGAAAAAGAAAGGCAAAGGCTGCCTTTTGAGTATGGTTTTCGTTCACGATGGGCAACGTTGATACAACAAGTGCAAGCGCAGAATGAGCGTTTTCATCCCCCTTACTCTTCATGGCAGGCAGTGAAAATATTTTTTGAGACCGCAAGTAACAAGGGCAGGTATGTCCTCCATGCCGCCAACAGCATGTCCGTTAGATTGGTTAATCATTTTGCCAGCGATTATGTTTTTTGTAATCGGGGCGTCAATGGCATTGACGGAAGCTTGTCAACGGCAGCAGGTTGCTCGCTGGTGACAACTCAAAACGTGTATTGCGTCATCGGTGATTTAAGCTTCTTTTACGACCAAAACGCCTTGTGGCATAACTTAGGGGGCAATTTCAGAGTGCTGTTGCTGAACAATGGGGGTGGGGTTATCTTCCAAAGTTTGCCGGGTTTGAAAGATAGTACGGCTCATCAGACATTGATTTCTGCCCAACATCATACATCGGCTTGTGGGATTTGCCAGCAAAACAACGTGGCTTACCTTTCGGCACATGATGAAGAAGAACTTGAAAATAACATGAATCGCTTTGTGAACGACAACTTTGACCGCCCCGTAGTCTTTGAGGTGTTTACCTCGCAAGAACAAGATGAACAGGCAATGAACGAATACAAACAAGTTTAATTTGATATGGAAAAGAGACAATGGAAGTCCATTGACGGCTTCAACTTTAAGGAAATCCTCTTCGAGGAGTATAACAGAATTGCGAAGATAACAATCAACCGTGAGCGTTATCGCAACGCTTTTACGCCGCTCACCACATGGGAAATGTCGCAAGCCTTTGCCTATTGCCGAGAGTGTGCGGGCATTCGTGTGGTTATTCTTACGGGAGCAGGAGACAAAGCGTTTTGCTCTGGGGGCGACATGCATGTGAAGGGACGAGGCGGATATGTAGGAACAGACGGCGTGCCACGCCTCAACGTGCTGGACGTGCAGATGCAAATTCGACGCTTACCCAAGCCTGTGATAGCCATGGTGAATGGTTATGCCATCGGAGGAGGGCATGTGTTGCATGTCATGTGTGACCTGACGATTGCCAGTGAGAATGCCATCTTCGGCCAAACGGGACCAAAGGTTGGGTCTTTTGATGCAGGTTTCGGTGCTTCGTACTTGGCTCGAATGGTCGGACAAAAGCGTGCCAGGGAGATTTGGTTCATGTGTAAGCAGTACTCGGCACACGAGGCAGAGCGTATGGGGATGGTGAACAAGGTAGTGCCATTTGATGAATTGGAGGATGAATGCGTGTCATGGGCGGAGACAATGATGCAGCGTTCGCCCTTGGCGTTACGCATGATCAAGGCTGGACTGAATGCCGAATTGGACGGACAGGCAGGCATTCAGGAGTTGGCTGGCGATGCTACCATGCTGTATTACACCATGGATGAGGCGCAAGAGGGTGGAAAAGCGTTCTTGGAGAAACGCAAGCCCGACTTTGATAAGTATCCGCAGTTTCCTTGATGCCACGCAAATGAAATATTGTTATTCAGTCTGTAAGCGCACACTGCACTTCAAAAATCCTGCCACTACCTCACGGGGAGTGTACCAAACACGCAAGAGTTACTATGTAACCCTTTGGCGTGAAGACCGTCCTTCCGTCAAAGGGGTGGGCGAGTGTGCCACCTTGCCTGATTTAAGTTGTGACGTTTGTCCTGATTATGAGCAAATATTAACCGAAGCGTGCAATGAGGTGGCGCACGAGGGAAGAATCAACTACGAGCGTTTGCGACCTTATCCGTCAATACTCTTTGGGTTGGAAACGGCGCTGGCGCAAATAAACGCAAACGGAAGTGCTGCCTTATTTGATACTCCTTTCGCACGAGGAGAGGAGGGAATCACTATCAACGGCTTAGTGTGGATGGGTACATTTGAGGAAATGGCGCGTAGGATGCAGGAAAAATTGGAGCAGGGTTTTCGGTGTGTAAAGTTGAAAATAGGCGCAATCGACTTTGAGAAAGAATTGGAACTGGTACGCGCTATCCGTTCGCATTTCACCTCAGAGCAAGTTCAGTTGCGCCTTGACGCCAATGGAGGTTTCGCACCCGATGAGGCTCTTGCAAAGTTGGAACGGTTGGCCAAGTATGACATTCATTCGATAGAGCAACCCATCAAGCAGCATCAGTGGCAGCAAATGGCGCTCTTGTGCCGTGAGTCACCTATTCCAATCGCACTCGACGAGGAACTCATTGGTGTGAACCAGCGACAAGAAAAAGAAGAGTTGCTCAATGCCATACGCCCACAATACATCGTTTTGAAGCCTTCGTTGCATGGTGGCATGTATGGAACAGAAGAATGGATAACGTTAGCAAAACAACGAAACATAGGTTCGTGGCTCACCAGTGCATTGGAGAGTAATGTGGGATTGAATGCCATTGCACAGCTTGCCGCAAAGATTTATGGCCCGCATGTCACCTTTCCGCAGGGCTTGGGGACAGGACTTCTGTTTACGGATAACATACCTATGCCGTTGGAAGTGAGAGGAGATCAGTTGTGGTTCATGCCGACAAAGACATTAAATGGATGAAAAAATGACTTATCAAGAATTTATCAGCGAATGGAATAATGATGCACAGACTATCCATGTGCAAACCAGTGGGTCGACAGGCGCACCGAAAAAGTTGAATGTAAGAAAGGAAAAAATGATTGAAAGTGCCAAGATGACGTGTGACTTCCTTGCATTACAGCCTGGTGACACCGCATTGTTGTGCATGAATCTCGATTATATTGGCGCCAAGATGATGGTGGTTCGCTCACTGGTCAGGCAACTCCGTTTGATACAGGTAGCCCCCTCTGGTCATCCGTTGGCAACGGTTGATGCTCCAATTACCTTTGCCGCCATGGTTCCCCTGCAAGTATATAACTCGCTGCAAGTACCCGAAGAACGGGAAAAATTACGCCAAATCAAACATCTTATCATTGGTGGAGGGGCCATTGACGATGTCTTGGCAGTCCAACTGCGCGACTTTCCTCATGCGGTATGGAGTACATACGGCATGACCGAAACCCTTTCACACATTGCCTTACGCAGACTGAGCGGTCTCGAGTCTTCAAGTTGGTACACGCCCCTGCAAGGAATAAAGGTAACAACGAATGCTGATGAATGCTTGGTCATTGATGCTCCGATGCTTTGTGACTCACCTATTGTGACGAATGATATTGCAAAAATCCGAGAGACAAGCACTTCTGAGGGTCAAAACGCCCTTGCTTTTCGCATCATTGGTCGACAAGATAATGTGATAAACACGGGTGGTGTGAAGGTTCATGCCGAGGAGTTGGAGAACCTGATGCGTAACTTCTTGACCTTTCCTTATATGATCACCAAGCGGAAGCATGCTAAATTTGGCGAAATTGTCGTACTCTTTGTTCAAATGGAACTATCTGATTCTCGACAACAAGCAGCTTCTCAAAATCCTCAAGCTGTGTTGCGAGTCCTTCATAAAATATGTCATCGAACCCTTCCTCCTTACTGGGAACCACGTTTATACATTGCTGTAGACAAGATACCTATGACTGAGAATGGCAAACCCAATAGAGCCGAAGCGCTTCTTATGGCGGAGACGTTTAACTTTCCTGCAACCCATGTCTTTGATTTAGATAAGGTTGAAGCGTAATCCTCGTAGTAAGAAGTTGGTCAATCGTTGATGGTAACAACTAATATCATATAATCTTTCTTCAACATTTTGTACTTCGTATAGTTCTTTATACTTTTGCATGTTGTTGCTGTCTGATTCAATTCCTAATGGTTATCTTTGTCCTTATCAGTTGAAGCTTGTGTGATATGAGTGCGAAGTTGGAACAGATATACAGGGAAATAATATTTTTTATATGGTGTCAAAAATCCTTTTTGGTAAGAAAATAAGCTGGTTACTCACAATTTTTGTGTTATGGGTGATTGTTTTTGTATTACAAAAGCCTTTCTTTCTACTATTTACAGGTGAAGGGTTATCAAGTTTGTATGCGGTTCTTTGGCACGGTTTACCCTTAGACTTATCTTTGGCGGGCTATATGACAGCAGTTCCTGGACTTCTGTTATTGCTTGGTTCTTTGCCCTTTCATTGCGTTCATACACCGTTTGTCAAACGAGTTGTTTCAAGCAGCTATCAATGTTGGATGGTATTAGCAGCAGTCTTAGTTTCGCTGTCGTTTGTGGCTAATATTGCTTTGTATCCTTATTGGCAATTCCCATTAGATGCGACACCCCTGTTTTATATTGCTTCTTCTCCCAAAGATGCCATCGCCAGTGTGAGCTATTGGCAATTGCTACTCGGATTGGTAGCAGTCATAGGGATTTCTTTTCTTATATACTCCCTGTTCAAAACCATAGGTCGTCGTTTCTCCACAACCCTATGTCAGCCTGTTTCTACCTTGCCTTGGCTGTTTCTTCTCGTTTTCGTAGCAGCCTTGTTTCTACCCATACGCGGCGGATGGTCAACGTCTACGATGAACACAGGTAAAGCTTATTTCTCGAATCATCAACGACTCAACCATGCCGCTGTTAATCCGTTATTCTCCTTTATGGAAAGTGTGACACATCAAGAAGATTTTTCTTCGATGTATCGCTTGATGGATGAGCAGCAAGCGCATCGATTGGTTTCGACGATGTTGTCCTCTAAAAGCGAGGCTGACTCAACAGTTTCCTCTTCTTTCCTAACCGTACAACGCCCCGATATCTATTTGATAGTGCTGGAAAGTTTCTCCGATACCTTGATGAGTGTTGCCAACGTCACTCCCGGACTCAATCATTTGAAAAAAGAAGGCGTATATTTCTCCAACTTTTACGCTAACAGTTTTCGTACAGATCGTGGTTTGTTGTCCATCTTATACGGCTATCCAGCACCAGCAACTGTAAGCTTAATGAAGTATCCCAAGAAGACTGCCGCCCTTACATCCATGCCACAACTCTTGAAACAGGCAGGTTGGGATTTGCAATATTATTATGGTGGCGATGCCGACTTTACCAATATGCGCTCGTTTCTCATCAATCAAGGCTTTTTGCAGATTGTTGAGGATGTTGATTTCCCTGTGAGTCAACGTATCAGTAAATGGGGAGTACCAGACCATTTGTTGTTTCAAAGGGTGAAAAAAGACCTTCGGCAAACAAAGACTTCCACACCTATTTTGCGTGTTATTCAAACCTCCAGTTCGCATGAACCTTTTGATGTGCCATTTTATAGACTTAATGACAAGGTGCTGAATGCCTTTGCTTATACAGATAGCTGTGTGACTGATTTTCTTAAATGCTTAAGGTCATCTCCACAATGGAACCGTTCTTTGGTAATTCTCTTGCCCGATCACTTGGGTGCTTGGCCATTAGACATTGATAATTTTTCTTTCGCGCGCTACCATATTCCTATGATATGGACTGGTGGGGCAGTGCGCCAGCCACAGAAGGTTGACACATTTGCATCGCAACAAGACTTGGCAGCCACTCTGTTAGGCTCCTTGGGCATAGCTCATGTGGCGTTGCCATTTAGTAAAGATATGTTTAATCCAGCAGCACCTCATTTTGCTTTCTTTATGATGAACGATGGGTTTGGACTCATGGATGCGCATCATGGGGTGACCTATGATTTTAAGCGACAACAAATCGTTCATGCTTTTGGAGACAAACAGCAACAATATGTGCAGGCAGGCAAAGCCTATACGCAAACAATTTTTAACGACATAGCAACAAGATAATGACAGACAGCTTACTTTTACTCATTCATACGTTGGTACACTGGGACACCTTGGCAACCATTTGGCTGAATGGAGGACATACAGACTATTGGGATAACTTTATGGAAATTTGCACTGGGCGGTTCGTATGGATTCCGTTTTACGCTTCTTTGGTGTACCTGATGTATAAAAAGTTTGGTTGGAAAGACGCTTCTGTATTCTTCATACTTGCTATTTTGCTGTTGGTTTTGAACGACCAAACCAGTTCTTCTGTTATTCGACAAGCTGTTTGCAGACTTCGTCCTGCTAACTTAGATAATCCTATCTCATCAGTGATACAGATAGTAGACGGATATCGAGGTGGAAAATATGGGTTCCCGTCGGCACATGCTGCCAACTCATGGGGGTTGGTGTTCCTGATGATTTACCTTTTCAGACAAAGAAGTTTGAGCGTGTTGATGATATTATGGGCTTTGCTACAATGCTATACTCGTTTGTATTTGGGCGTACACTATGTTGGCGACTTATTGGCAGGAGCCTTGTTAGGACTTCTCAATGCCACACTTGTTTGTTTTACGGTGTGGTGGTATGTACGCAATTTTGCTCAAAGGCATAGGGCGACATCCGTGTCTCAATACACCAAGTATATACCTATCGCAGTATGCGTGTTCTCTGTCGTCATCATGCTGATTTTAGCATCGTTTTATGACCCCAGTATTGGGCTTTAATCCCTCTTGTAAGGATAGCATCTGATGTGCTTAGCATCCCTCTCTTAGAAAATCCAAAGCTTCTTTGATTTCTTCAACCGTGGCTGTCTGGTCTGTCTTCACCTTTCCTATATTCTCAAGCAAAGTAAAGTTGATGGTGTCTCCTACATTTTTCTTGTCATGCTTCATCAGTTGGATAAGCGCATCATAGTCATGACAGGTGATAGGAAGTGTACCGTAGTTCTCGTGAATAAACTGGTTCAGCTGGTGCATCTTGTGGGTAGGAAACCCACTTTTAAGGGCACTCAAATACAATTCGCAAGTCAGTCCGTAGGCAACCGCATAACCATGTAGTACGGGGGTATGTTTCAAAGACCAAGACTCGAAAGCATGTCCAAAGGTATGACCTAAGTTGAGTGCTTTGCGTAAACCTTTCTCATGAAGGTCTTGTCTCACAATGTCCTCTTTTATTTTCACCGAATCTTCCACCATCTGTTGTAAAAGCTGGTAGTCAATGGGGTGCTCCAAATTGAACGAAAGTAATTGAGCAAACCTATTTTCATGGGCAAGTAATCCATGTTTCAGCATCTCTGCATAACCACTTCGCAGGTTCTCCAAATCCAGTGTCTGAAGAAAACAGGTGTTGAGAATCACAAAGTTTGCCTCGTTGAAAACACCAATTTCGTTTTTCAATCCATTAAAATTGAAACCGGTCTTACCGCCCACCGAAGCGTCTACCATTGCCAAAAGGGTAGTGGGGATGTTGATGAATGAGATGCCACGCTTAAAGGTAGAAGCGGCAAATCCACCAATGTCGGTGACCATTCCACCTCCCAAATTGATAAGACAAGAATGGCGAGTGGCATGGTTGTTTTGCAGTGCTGTCCAAATTTGTTCTACAGCGCCCAGGTCTTTGTGCGTATCGGTAGGGGCAATGGTAATGAGTTGTGCCTCCTTCAGTATTTCCAAATTTTGTATTCGCGTCCAACAATGTTCTCTTGTGGTGCTATCTGTGAGTACAAACAGATAGTCGGGTTGGCAGTCTGCAATAGCTTTGGTTAGGTCTGTTTGTAAATGATGAGAGATGATGATGTTTTGCTTCATGCTATATTTGCTTGATATACGCTTGGTGTGTCTGCAAAAATACGAAAAAATGTGGGCATCTCTCAATTCCTGTAAACATTTTCTCTGTTTTTTGTGATGCCATCTTTGGACTCTGTTTCTTATCCTCTTTTTTCCTTGTCTCTAAAAATATATCCCATTTCAGGAATGAAATAGATGAAAAAAAGTAATGATTTTTACAAAAGAAATAAATAAAAATCGTAAAATAAAATGACACTTTTTTGGTTCAAAAGTTTTGCACAAATAGAAAAAGTATTTGCCCTTCGTTCTGATTTCTTGATGTTTTGAGCATTACAAATAATGGGGAAAGTTAGGGTAAAAGTATAGTTTGAAGTGATTTTTTTGTTCAAAAACGAGTCTATTTGGGTAGAAACGTGCAAAATAATGACTGTTTTCACGAGATTAAGTCAATGGGTTAACCTGCCTATCTACATGACTTAACCGTGTAAGTGTAATGGAGTAAGCCGACAAACCCATGTAGATAAGCGCATTAGCGCATTTTCAAAATTCGGCTAAAATGCAGCCGAAGATGCGGAAGACGTAAAATATTGCAATTATAAAGAACCTTTTGTACGCTTTTTTACCATTTTTCCCATTGCAATTTGTCAAATATATTGATTCCTTGTAACAATTTTGCGTAATTTTTAGTAACTTTGCAAACAACGTAAATTGGCATGAAAGTGCTTTTTATGTAAGGCTTTTATCAACCATTGAGGACAGTGAAATTCAGCGAGGTGATTGGTCAGGAGGAGGCACAGGCTCGGCTTGTGCAGCTGGTACACGAAAATCGTGTACCACATGCGCTGATGCTCTGTGGTCCACAAGGATGCGGCAAGTTGGCTTTGGCTTTGGCTTTTGCCTCTTATGTCTTAGGAGAGCGAGACGCAAACGGACAGTCTATCCTTGCCTCAGAAAGTGCCATACACAATGCCGAGGCGATGTTGCGTAACTGGCAACACCCCGATTTGCATTTTACGTATCCAGTGATTCGTCCCACAGGTACATCTTCCGATCACAAAATGATTAGTGACGATTTTGGCAAAGAGTGGCGAACGTTGCTCAATGACACCGTCTATTTTAGCATTGACCAGTGGCTCGAGTGCATGAAGGCAACCACCCAACAGGCTCAAATATTTGAGGCAGAGAGTGACAACCTGACGCAGAAGTTAAGTTTGAAGTCCAGTCAAGGAGGGTATAAAGTTTGCTTAATATGGCTACCTGAACGAATGAATCAGGTTTGCGCCAACAAGTTGTTGAAATTGTTAGAAGAACCTCCCTCGCAAACTTTGTTCTTAATGGTATGCGAAGAGCCTGACCGACTGTTAGAAACCATTCTGAGTCGTGTGCAACGAATTGATATTCCACGCATCGACGACGTGGCTATTGAGCAAGCACTGATACAGCAACGAGGAATAGAAGCGAATAATGCGCATTATATTGCTCGTATCGCAAACGGCAGTTGGCTTAGGGCATTGCAGACGTTGAGCGCAGACAACGAGAACAAGCAGTTCTTGGACACCTTTAAGCTGTTGATGCGCTTGGCTTACATGCGCAATATCAGGAGCTTGAAGAAGTGGACAGATAGCGTGGCAGGATTTGGACGTGAAAAGCAACGGCGCATGCTGACCTATTTCAGTAGGATGATTCGTGAAAGTTTTATGTATAACTTTCAGCAACCTGAACTCGTTTATATGACGCAGGAAGAAGAAGATTTTACTAAAAACTTTGCTCGTTTTGTGAATGAAGCGAATGTGATTGAAATTGAAGAGCTATTGGCAACGGCACGTAGGGATATAGGACAAAATGCCAATGCTAAAATTGTTTTTTTTGATTTAGCCTTGCATTTAATAGTGCTATTGATGAGAAAATAAACATATAATAGAGATGATGCGCTCTCCGATGTTATTAACGGTAGGGATAAGTGCCAGACATCTCATGACAAAAAAGAAACAATGGATTACAAAAATATGAAATTCAAATTAGCCAACGGTTGTGACAGAGGACTCTGTCGTCGATCTTGTTGTCGTCAAGACAGACCGTTGAACACTTACGACTGGTTGGCTGATGTTCCAGGTAATAACCTAACGACAGATTTGGTAGAAGTACAATTCAAGAATACACGAAAGGGATATTACCATAATGTGAACGGACTGGACTTGAAAAAAGGCGATATCGTAGCAGTAGAAGCAAGTCCAGGGCATGACATAGGCGTGGTGACGTTGACAGGAAGTTTGGTGAAACTCCAAATTAAGAAAGCCAACCTGAAGTCTCCAGATGAGATACGACGGATTTATCGAATAGCGAAGCCTGTGGACATGCAAAAGTATGAAGAGGCGAAGGCACGTGAAGATGATACGATGATACAAAGTAGGAAGATTGCCAAAGACTTGGGGCTACAGATGAAAATTGGAGATGTAGAATACCAAGGCGATGGCAACAAAGCCATTTTCTATTATATTGCCGATGAACGTGTGGACTTTAGACAGCTCATTAAGGTGTTGGCGGATGCCTTTCATGTGCGTATTGAGATGAAGCAGATAGGTGCCCGACAGGAGGCAGGACGTATCGGCGGAACAGGTCCATGCGGACGTGAGCTGTGCTGTGCCACGTGGATGAAGAACTTTGTATCGGTAAGCACGAATGCTGCCCGTATACAGGACATTTCCTTAAATCCACAAAAATTGGCTGGGATGTGTGCCAAACTGAAGTGCTGTCTCAACTATGAAGCCGATAATTATGTGGAATCAAGCAGGAAAATCCCAAATAGAGAGATTATTCTGCAAACCGTTGATGGGGATTACTATTTCTTTAAGGCGGACATCTTGGCTGGGTTAGTCACCTATTCTACCGATAAAAACCTCGCTGCTAACTTAGAAACGATTACCACCCATCGTGCCAAGGAGATTATAGAGATGAACAAGCGGGGTGAAAAACCAGCACAGTTGCTTTCGGATGGTAGGCAAAAAGAGAAAGCACGTCCTGTCGATTTGTTGGCTGAAGCTGACATTAGTCGATTTGATCAAACAAAGAAACGGAAAAGAAGACGCCAACAAGGTTCTGAACAGGAGGCAACACGTGGGGCAAGTCAAAACAGAAATCGCCGAAAACCCATGGATAAAGAGGGTCGCCCAACAGAGAGAAGACGTTCGGAAGAGACGATGAATCAGTAGTGGAGCATGAAAAATGTAGGGATACTCGTTTGTTGCTGTTTGCTTCTTTTTGCTTGCAACGAAGGCAAGGTGTATGATCGATTTCAGCATACACCTCTTTCCGGGTGGGAGAAAAATGATACTTTGACCTTTGATGTGCCACCGATGCGCCAGTCGGGCAACTATCAAGCAAAGTTGGCCATGCGCATCAATAGTAGTTTTCCTTTCAAAAGTCTGACCCTGATAGTAGAGCAAACGGTGTTGCCCCATCGTAATAAATATGTAGACACTTTGGATTGTGAACTTATTGGCAACAACGGGATAGCACAGGGACGAGGTATTAGCTATTATCAATACGATTTTAATATTACTCAGTTAAAGTTGCATCAGGGTGATTCGCTCCACATCAAGGTAAGACACGATATGAAAAGGGAGATTCTACCAGGTATTAGCAATGTGGGTATCACCTTTATAAGAAAGTAAATTTGTAGAGAGGGCTCAGTCCACGCTTGTCAAGATATGTTTTCTTTATTGTGTGGAAGAGGGAGAAAAGGATATTAAACTGCTCACTGAAGATATTTTTTTTGAGTCGGCAAATGTCCATTTTCCCTTTTTTTATTTGTATCTTTGTAACGCCAAAAAAACTATCTAAATTATTATTAACCCATAAAAAAATGAAAAAGTTAAAGACATTATCTATGATGCTTACTGTAGCAGCATTTACGTTGCTGCCCAGTAAGGGAATGGCACAATTCAATTGGAAGTATAAAATCGAAGGTGGAAAGATTGTTACCGAAGTACCTCAGCGTGCAGCAGGACAACAGTCGGCTTTGTTATTAAAGACACCAAAACTGAAAACCGTACGCGTGGCTTTCGTTGGCTTGGGTATGCGTGGCCCCGGAGCTGTGGAGAGATGGACGCATATTCCTGGTATACAGGTCATGGCATTGTGCGATTATGAGAAGGAAAGGGCAGAAGACTGTCAAAAGTACTTGAGGAAAGCCTCGATGCCAGCTGCCGATATCTATAGTGGTGAAAAGGGATACGAGGAAATTTGCAAGCGCAAAGATATTGATTTAGTATATATTGCTACCGACTGGTTGCATCACTTCCCCGTGGCTAAGTGTGCCATGGAGAATGGGAAGCATGTGGCTATCGAGGTTCCTTCTGCGATGAACATGCACGAAATATGGCAGCTTATTGACATGTCAGAAAAGACTCGGTTGCATTGCGTGATGCTCGAAAACTGCTGTTATGATTTCTTTGAGCTTAATTCGTTGAACATGGCACAGAAAGGTTTGTTTGGTGAGGTGATCTATGCACAAGGAGCATACCGCCACGAGCTATCTCCTTTCTGGGATCACTATTGGAAAAAAGACCAAAACGATAAGTTAGGATGGCGATTGGACTATAATCAAAAATATCGTGGAGATGTTTATGCTACCCATGGACTTGGTCCAGTAGCACAAGTAATGAACATCCACAGAGGCGATAGAATGAAGACTTTGGTAGCCATGGACACAAAGTCGTTCAATGGAAAGAAACATGTTGAGCAGATGAGTGGAAAGCCTTGTGAGAAATTTGCCAATGGAGACCAAACCACAACGCTTATTAGAACGGAGCAAGGGAAAGTCATCGAGATACATCACAACGTCATGACTCCTCAACCATATAATAGAATGTATCAGCTCACAGGTACTGAAGGCTTTGCTAACAAATATCCTGTTGAGGGCTATGCACTATCTTCAAAGAACATGAAGCAAGGTGGCGTGTCTCCCTCTAACGATGATTTGTCGGGGCATGAGTACCTATCAAAGGAAGATATGAAGGCATTGGAAAAAGCTTACGCAAGTCCTTTGGTGACAAAATATGGCGATGAAGCGAAGGAAGTAGGCGGACATGGCGGTATGGATTTCATCATGGACTGTCGTTTGGTTTATTGTCTACAGAACGGATTGCCTATGGACATTGATGTTTATGACTTGGCAGAATGGTGCTGTTTGGCTGAATTGGGAGCGATATCCATGGAGAATGGTTGTCTTCCAGTAGAGGTACCCGACTTTACAAGAGGTGGTTGGAATACGATAAAGGGTTATTCTCATGCTTTTGCCTCTCCTGAAGAAGAGGCGGCAAATGATGCCCAAGCAAAAGCTTTTACAGCAAAACTGAAGGAAAAAGGTAAACGTTACTGGGAGAAAATAGATAAGAAAAAGAAAAAGTAACGTATCAAGAACGGGAGTTAAAAACAACGATAATTTGGGTTTGACTCCCGTTTTTCTTTTCTGTCGTATTGTTACGTATGGACGAGGTTGCGTGCAGCATCAATGCGCAGAAATATAAATAACAGGATGGTAAAGCCCCATAGCGATGACCCCCCATAGCTGAAGAACGGTAAGGGGATGCCAATAACGGGGGTAAGCCCAAGTACCATGCCCACATTTATAAAGACATGGAACAAAAAGATGCTGGCGACACAATAGCCATAGATACGCCCAAAGGCAAAAGGTTGTCGTTCTGCCATTTTCAAAAGTCGTAAGATTAAAGCCAAGAAAAGCAGTAATACACCTGCCGATCCAATAAACCCTTCCTCTTCACCTACCGTACAGAAAATAAAATCTGTGTCTTGTTCGGGAACAAACTTTAGTTTTGTTTGGGTTCCATTCAAGAAACCTTTGCCTTTCAGTCCACCAGCTCCAATGGCAATTTCGCTCTGATGTACGTTGTATCCCACCCCCGAAATATCCTTTTCTAAGCCCAACAGCACTGTTATACGTACTCTTTGGTGAGGCTTCATCACATTATTTAGGACATAATCGGCAGAGTAAAAGAAAGCCAATGAACCCAATGCAAACAATGCAATGTAGAGATAATTCTTATATTGGCTTGCTAACCAGCTGTAAAGTAGAAAGCCAATCAAAGCGAATGATACAACTAATTGAATCCAAACGATATCAAATGGCACCACAAACTTGGCAAACAACAGGGCGATGAGGGTGGTACCGAGTGAAATAAGCGTGAGGAGTTGACTCTGTTTCTTATCCTTACAGTAGAGGTAAACCATGGACGTAGAAAACAATTGTAAGAGCAAAATGACAATGAATTTACCCAAAGAGACAGGAAGTCCCCACAACTGTACGTCTTCATACTTGATGCCAACTACAAAATAAATAATCATAGCCACCCCAGTGAACAAAACACTGCCAGGCATTCCTTCTCTATAAAACATGAGAAAGAATGATAAATAAACCAAAGCAGAACCTGTTTCTTTCTGTGCTACGATGAAAAGCATGGGTAGAAGTACAATGCCTAACGCATAAGCAAAGTCTTTCCACTTATGAATATTAAAGCCATATCGTCCCATGTACTTACCAACAGCCAAGGCAGTAGCAAACTTTGCAAACTCTGCAGGCTGTAGACGCAAGGGACCAAGCACTAACCATGACCTTGAACCTTTTATCTCGTGGGGATTAAATATAGTTGCAAAAAGTAACAACAGCATGACGGCATAGATGATATATGCAAACATGTCATAGTATCTGTCATCTAACATGAGCAGGACAAATCCGAGAAAAATGGACGAAACAATCCAGATGATTTGCATTCCTGAACGCGTACTCAAACTGAAAATATCGGTATCACCATACGTGTAACTTGCTCCACAGACACTTAGCCAGCCAAAGATGAGCAGTGACATGTAGATAAGAATGGTCCACCAGTCTAATGAACGAAAGACGCCAGATGGTTTATCGGTTACTCTTGCCATATCCTATTCTTCGATTTTGAAATACCTTTGCTTTCGCCTCTGATGCTGGTGAAAGCTTTCCTTTGATGTATTGTTCCATCATGAGAGACCCAATAGGAACGCCATAATCAGCACCAAATCCTCCGTTCTCAACATAGACAGCAATGGCTATCTTTGGGTTGTCCATGGGAGCAAAGCCCATGAATACGGAGTGGTCGTGTCCACGGTTCTCTGCTGTACCCGTCTTTCCACAGACAATATAATCAGATCGGTTTGCTGACCTACATGTTCCTCGTTCTACAGCCGACCGCATTCCAGCCACAACGTAATTATAAGCCCGTTTGCTTGCTTTGGTATAATGCCTTCGAGTGTATAGCGTATCCATGGCATCGCCTTGTACTTTTCTCACAACATGAGGTACATAATAATATCCTCGGTTAGCGATGGTAGCTCCGAGATTGGCGATTTGCAATGGGGTAAGATTGACTTCGCCTTGCCCAATCGAAATACTAATCACCGTCAGTCCATTCCATGAGCCTTTGTAAGCATGATCATAAAACGCTGCATTGGGAATGAGACCACGCTTCTCTCCAGGGAGATCGATTCCTAACTTGTATCCAAAGCCCATGCTGACCATATAGTCGCGCCAGGTGTTCATGGCTGTTTGTACGTTTCTATATTTCTTGCGATTGCTCATCATATAATACAACCCCCAACAAAAAAAAGCATTACATGAGGTACTAATAGCTGGAATTAACGCTAAGGGTGAAGCATGACCGTGACAACCTACGTGAAGTCCACGGAAATAAAATCCTCGATGGCAGGCAAATGGGGTGGAAGGGGAGATGATTCCTTCTGAGAGAAACGTCAAAGCCTGTGTCGTCTTGAAGGTTGAACCGGGTGGATATTGTCCCATAATGCTACGGTTTAAGAGAGGTTTCCACACATTTCGCTGTAAAGCAAGATGATTCTTGCTGCGTTTCTTTCCCACTAACCAACGTGGATCGTAGGTAGGTGTAGATACCATGCACAGCACTTCACCCGTAGAAGGCTCGATGGCGACAATGCTACCAATCTTTCCTTCCAGCAATCGTTCACCGAGTGCTTGCAATTGTAAATCGATAGAAAGCGTTAAATTCTTTCCGGGTATAGGCTTTTTATCTAATGCTCCATGTTGATAACTGCCCTGCACGCGACCATGAACATCACGTAATAATATCTGAACCCCTTTCTGTCCTCTTAGCTGTTTCTCGTAAGAACGTTCAATACCTAATTTTCCAATATAGTCTCCTGCTTGGTAATAATCATCCTCTTCAATGTCGCTGGGTGATACTTCTGCCACATCTCCCAAGATATGTGCTGCGTATGGATATTGATATTGTCGAATGCTACGCTTCTGAACATAAAAACCTGGGAACCGATACATTTTCTCCTGAAAGATACTAAACTCTTTATCACTGAGCTGACTCATAAACAGTTGTTGCGTAAACCGTGAGTAACCTGGATTCTTGTTGCGATCTTTAATTTCCGTCATTCGTTGCTGGTAAAACTCTTTGGTAATACCCAAGGCTTCGCAAAATTCGAGAGTATCTATTCTACCTTTTTGCTCATTCATCACGACCATGATGTCGTAAGCTGGCTGATTATACACCATCAGTTTGCCATGACGGTCTGTAATGATTCCACGAGACGGATATTCTATTTTCTTAAGAAAAGCATTACTGTCAGCATTCTTTTTATAATCATCGCTCAACAGTTGCAAAGTAAACAAACGAATGGTATAGATGACCACAATAGTAATGGCCACCCCTGCAATAACATACCTGCGGTTTTCAAGATTATAATCCTTCATTCGTCAATTCGTGGGTCAACTTTGCATGTCTACCCTCGTCTAACATTCTCTATTGTCATGAGTAGAATCAGTGTTAAAACCGTACTACCACCGACACACTTGAGCCACTGAAGCCAGTTAAAGAAATTGAATGCTTCGAGTGAAAAGAAGATGAGACAATACAAGAACACTAATACAAGGGCATAGCCCCAAAAGGCAGATATGCCTAATGTGTGCATTGACGGCTGTAAGTCTTCCGCACTATCACGTGGCAAGAATAACATTAATACATAAGGTTGTATCAATCCGATAAATGTCATACTGGCAGAAGCCAGTCCGGGGGTGTTTGAAAAGATGTCAACACTTAGTCCTGCCAAGAATCCACAAACCAAAATGCCCCACTTTGGGAAGTTTCTTCTAAACAGCAACATACTGTACACATACAAAAGGGGTGTGGCAAAACCAAAGAGATGGATATGGTTAAATATCAGCACTTGTAATAACAGCAATATTACAAATATGGATATACCTTTCAATAAATCAACCCCCATCTCTTTACTCCTATCTTTATTTAGCTTCCAGTGAATCGCTGGCTGCCCGCATCAGTTCTATGCGCTCTTTCATAGCGGTGTTATCGACCACAGAAACATCGCGCAACGTACTGAAATTTGTTGATAACTTGACACTTAATCTATAAGAAACTCCATCTGCAGAGTTGTACACATGCAGAATCTTTCCCACCTTTATTCCGGGTGGAAAGATAGACGAATAACCACTGGTTACGATATTTTCGTTTAACTTGAACCGTGCGTGTCGTGGAATGTCATCCAGATAAGCAATGTCGGTAGCTCCACCTTGCCAAATCAAGTAGCCAAAATACTCTCTATTTTCTATTTTACAACTGATATTGGACTTTGTATTGAGCAATGGAATCACTACTGAATACTGTGGAGACACCAAATAGACAATGCCTACAACCCCTGTTCCGCAGACCACCCCCATGTCCTTTTTCACTCCATCTTTCGAACCTTTATTGATAGTCATGAGGTTATCAGGCCGAATAATAGAGTTGCTTACGACTTTGGCGGGAATCAACTTCATCTCTTGTACAGGTAGCAGTAAGCTATCTTTCACGTAAGATGAATCTTTTGTTACTGTTGTCAGTTTCTCGGATAAATCTGAAATCTTCTCTTCCAGCGCAATATTTCTTGCCGTGAGTTCTTCATTCACTTTGGTGAGTGAGAAGAAATGCTCTAACTGCGAACTCCAGTCATATATCCTACCAACAACGACATTCGCTGATGAAAACCACACACTACTTTGGTAATTATTGTAGCTGAAAAGCAGGGTAAGGCTAATTGCCTCAAGTAACACAAATACAAACCAATGGTGCTGACGTGCCAGAAACTCAATGAGATTCCGCATACTTACAGTTGATTATTAGTGTGAAAATACACCACTCCTTATCTCATCAAGAACGAGAAGCGATCTACGTTCTTCAATGCGATGCCAGCTCCTTTGGCAACACTGTGTAGAGGATCTTCTGCAATGTGGAATGGTATGTTGATTTTGTCTGTCAAACGTTTGTCGATACCACGGAGCAATGCACCACCACCACTGAGATAGATTCCATTCTGAACAATATCGGCATACAATTCAGGTGGAGTTGACTCTAATGCAGACAAGACAGCGTTTTCTATTTTAGCCACAGTCTTGTCCAAACAGTGTGCTATTTCTTGATAGCAAACAGGTACTTCCATAGGTAATGCGGTGATACGATTAGGACCGTGAACCACATAATCCTCTGGTGCCTCATCTCCTAAGTCAGTCAAAGCAGAACCCACATGAATCTTAATACGCTCTGCCATACGTTCGCTGACTTTCACATTATGCTGTCTGCTCATGTATTCCTGAATGTCGGCAGTAAGGTCGTCGCCCGCTGTGCGTATGGAGTTGTTGGATACGATACCTCCCAAAGAGATAACAGCTATCTCTGTACTGCCACCACCGATATCGACTATCATATTTCCCTCGGGTGCTTCTACATCTATACCGATACCAATGGCTGCTGCCATAGGCTCAAAAATCAAGTACACATCGCGCCCATCAGCATGCTCAGCAGAGTCGCGTACTGCACGAAGTTCTACCTCAGTACTTCCCGATGGTACTCCTATGACCATGCGCAGTGAGGTAGAGAACAAGCGTCTACCAGGCCTTACCATCTTGATAAGTCCACGCATCATCTGTTCGCAGGCTGTAAAGTCGGCAATCACACCATCACGCAGAGGGCGAATAGTACGAATATTGTCGTGCGTCTTCTCATACATCATTTTTGCTTCTTCGCCTACTGCTATCATTTTGTCAGTACGACGGTCGAGCGCAACGACGGAAGGTTCGTCAACAACTATTTTGTCATCACTGATAATAATAGTGTTGGCGGTTCCTAAGTCCATTGCAATTTCTTGGATAAAAGAAAAAAATCCCATTTCTAAATCAATATTTTATTGAGACCTAATGTTGGATTTCGCTTCGATTTGCGATATCCATATCTGTCATATTATTTGGTAAACCATGTATGTATGGCTGTGTCATAGTGGCTGCTCACCTTGAACGCATGCTCAGCAAACTTCTTTCTTTCCTCTAAAGTTGTCTGTGCTCCTTGCCTGTTCAGAATATCTTCCAGCATGCTATATTCTGCCTTGCTGGGTACAATGACAACATCTTTGAAGTTTTTTGCCCCTGCGCGAATGAGCGAGATGCCGCCAATATCAATCTTCTCAATGATGTCAGCTTCGGGTGCATTACTTGCTACTGTCTGCTCAAAGGGATAGAGGTCGACGATAACTAAGTCGATCGCAGGTATTTCATATTGTTTCATTTGCTGTTGATCACTGTCATTGTCTCGTCGAGCCAAGATACCTCCAAAGATTTTAGGATGTAATGTTTTCACTCGTCCGCCCAAAATAGAGGGGTATGAGGTGACGCTTTCTACCGTTTGGCATTCATATCCCAACGATTCTATAAAACTTTGTGTTCCACCAGTTGAAAGAAATTTCACGCCCTCTGCGTGCAGTTTTGATAACAGTGATTCAAGTCCGTCTTTATGATAGACTGAAATCAGTGCTGTCTTGATTTGTTTTGTTCCAGTCATACTTTAATGTATATTTGGTTACAAAGTTACGAAAAACCCTTGAATGCACCGCAATAAAGGATAGAAAAAACTTTTTTTCACAAACATTCTTGTTCAATTTTCCCGACCAATCAATACATCTATCTCTGCTAATGCTGCTCTATTTGCTTTTCGTAACTTTCAAATGCACACATTAACTCAATGGGTTAGGCTTTTTAGGTCATTAAGTTAATCCTGCTAAGTCAATGGGTTAATCTCGTTAAATCAATGAATTAAGGTCGTTAAGTCATTGGGTTAATGATACAAAGTCAATGGGTTAAGTCAGCTAAGTCACTGAATTAGTCTGTTAAGTCAATGGGTTAAGCAACGCAAGATAATTATAAAAATATATCTATCTGAAAATAAAGAAGTTACCTTGTTGGTATAACTAAACAGGTAACGATTTGGAAACGAGCGAGCTACTTGGCTTTGCTGTTTTCTGCCTAACAAAGAACGCTTGTTATTCTGTCTGCAAAGATAATACTTTGTTACCGAATAACAAGCGTTTATGCTAAGAAATTCTTTGTTTTGCGTTTTTTTGTAAACTCGTATGGCTTATAGTTTTCTCCCTCGTTTCTTTCTGTTCGCTTGGTATCTGAGCTTGCGCTGCCATGCTGCTTCGGCATAATCATCGCCCTGTGCGGATGGTGTAATCAAATCGCCTAACCCTTCCACAACTTCATCGGCTGCACTAACAATGGAGTCTGCCACTGTACTAATAGAATTCTGCACTTGTGGTGTGTCATTGTCTCGTGAGATAGAGGAACGGCTTTTGGGTACGAGTTGATAGCCTGTATCAGGCTGTTCGTTCTTTTCTATCGGTTCCTGTATCGTTTGGTGTGGTCTTTTTAATGCTTCTTTGTTAGTTGGTTCAAAGTTCTTCTTCAGGGAACGGTAGCCGAACTCCCTGCCTATTTCCGACGCCTTGAAAGATTGTCCTCCGTATGAGAACTTCAAGCCATAGACCTTTCCCTGCTTGTTCTTCATGCGCTCTATGGTTATTCCCTGCCTGTTCAGCTCATAGAGGAACATGGAGTGTCCCGTGATACCTGTGCCTTTGTACTTTTCAAGCAGAGCATAGCAAATCTTCTGAACCTGCTGCTTGGTCTGTTCTCTTGTTGGATTGGCTTTCGCTTTCTTATGCTTCCTTTCAGTCTTGACTTCCTTTGCAATGGTTAAGCCTTTCTCCCTGCTGATTTCCTCTGTTATTCTTGCAGCCTTGTTGCTTACAAAGGTGGTGTCATAGACTTCGCTGTATAGGCTGATGCGGTTGGCAATAATGTGGATATGCCTGTTGTCTGTATCCTTGTGCGTTACTGCCACCCACTGATGGTTGTCAAGTCCCATTTTCTTGGCAAACAGATGGGCTATTTGGGCAAGTTCAGAAACTGATAGTTTCTTCTCGTCCTGTGGTGCAATGCCGATTTCGATGCGCAGGTATTTGTTTCTGCATCTGGTATTGTAATCGCTGACCAACTTCATTTCCTCGTAAATAGCCTTTGATTCTCTGCTACAAAGGTTATGGAAGGCAAGCCGATTACCCAGCTTGCCCTCTCTGAAGATATAGTCCAATGCAGTACTTCCGTGCGCTATCGCCTTACACTTTCCTATCATATCTCGGCAGATTTAAGACCTTATATATATCGTCACCAATGCGGAAGTGAGGGTCGAAAAAACGCTTAAATGCTTCTTTGGCACATATGGAAAGGTTCTTGGTTATCGGCACCCATGACTCGTCCTTTATCCTGATGAGGTTGGAAACCTGTGCGTAGTACATTCCCGTTCGGTGGAGTACGGCAATGGCTTCCTTTTCATTGTCGGTCATCTTGGGAACGGCTACCACTTCACCATTCAAAAGAATCTCACGGCAGAACTCGGAGAACTTCCGCCCTGTGCTTTCTGCCTTTGCCTTGATGCGCTGCTTCTCCTCCAAAGTACACCTAACCTTGATGAACTCCGTCTTGTTCATCTGTTTTTCTTCATTGTCCTTCTGCTGCCATTGGGTAGCTTTTCTTCTGTATTTCTTCATATAAGTTTCTCTGAAAGTTAATCATTATAGATGATTCATTACTGCTTAATTTCTGAATGATGACCGATGAGAACGGAGTGATTACGGTCTAATCTCCCCGACTGTTTATCGAGGGGAGCAAGCGCAGTTTGTGGGTACAAACTGACGTCTTGCAATGTCAGTGAAAAAGCCGATAACGCCCGAAGCGTTTCTTTACTTGAAATCGAATGCACTGCATTCATTGTCTAACTACGTTCGTGGCATTCCCACCGTTCAATTATTGGGTCAAGAATATGGTATTCATTTTTCCGAGAAAGGGTTGAGGGTTTTGCACAAAAAGGTCATCACTTTTTTTGAAATCCTCACCTTTTTTTCGTGCTTACAGTTTCCTCCATTTCTCTATATCTTCTCCGTACTCATCTAAATGGCTGCGCACGAGGTTCTCCACGAAACTTGAAAGATTGCTGCCCCTGTCGCCCAATCTTCGCACGATAAGGTCTGCACGTTCCTGTGTTTCCTTGCTCAGATAGACAGCCTTCCTATTACTGAGTTTGGCAGGTAAAAGATAGGCTTGCTTGTAGGCTTCAAGCGTTTCCTTTCTCATTTTGACACTGATGCGTTTCTGAACGGGTGCATTCTCTGGCAGCCTTGCTTGTTCAGTTTCGTGTGAAAGCTCGGTACACCGTGATACCTCTGTGTTCTGTAATGGCTCGACATCCTCTGATGGCTTACCGCTCCGTGTCATCTTTGTGTGCTGCTGGCTACTTCTTCCGAGCAGTTCTTCTTCGTTACCACCTAAATAATATGAAAGGTCATACTCTACCTCTGTTGTTTTCTTCTTTTCCATTTTTCTATCTCATTTTATGTTTAACTTGTTTCATCTTAACAGACTTACCTTGCATCTGTCCTTGTCGTTTTAGTTTCTCACGTACCCTATGGACGTGATACTCGTTGAGGTCTTTGAAGTCCCTGTAATGCACGGACATATCCTCCACCTTAAAACCTGCCTTCACGAAATCTGCCGTAGCTCTGCGTCCTGCTTCATCATTGTCAAAGAATGTACGAATAGAAAACACCTGTTTTTCATTGAGGTAGCGGATGCTCCTCGCTACATTGCTTACGGAGTTCATCACAAGACAGTGGTTGGTAAATTCTTCTTTCATTGAAAGAAAGGATAGAAAGTCCATAAATCCCTCGAATATACAGACAGGATTAGCTCTGTCTGTAAATATCGGAGTAATGTCCTTTGGTGCTATTGTTCCCTTGAACATACCGTTATCTCGAAGCTCATAACCTCCAGATTGATTGGCGAAACCAATGGCTTGGTAATGGCGACCTCCTACCTCATAGCTGATACAACGCAGAAAGTGCATAGCCTTTTCTATGTTGATGCAGCGTTCTTCCGTGAGGTATTTCTGCAAGTGGGGTGGCAAGGTGTCTAATATACCTGTCAGTCTTCTTGCCCCACTTGCGAATGCCATAGGTTTGCTACTTCTTTTCATTGCCCTGTCTGTCTTTTGAGAACTGCAAGCAGTATAATCGGGAGCGTTTCGTCCCAATTGACGGATGGCTGCCAACAGCGTGCAGCCTTCTAACCGCACACAAAGGTCGATAATACTTCCGCCTTTGCCTTCAGCATAATCTATCCAAAGGTTCTTTTCTGTGTCCACCTTGAAACTTGGATGCGTATCTTCACGAAACGGTGAATGGTAAAGGGCATAGGCTGGTGTGCTGCGCACTGGTTTGATACCTTTCCTTTCAAGATACTCCACTATGGGGTATCGCTTAATGCGTGATAAATCTTCATCTTTCATTGTCATTATAATTATTGGTTGAACATTTATTCATTCTGATTTTTATATCGGATTATATTTTGATTATGCTGATAGCGCAAACTTCATTGATGCTTTTTTGCTTCCTAAAGCTTTTCCCCTAAAAACTTTTTTCACTTTCTTCTTACTACATACTTCTTTAATGTAAGTTATTAATAATCAACAATACTTTGCAGTAAACGATGATACTACACACTCTACTACATCAAACTACTACAGCTATTTACCAGTGGGCAGGGGTGGATTTTCCTAATCTTATAAACATAGACAGGACTACAACCCTCACGCCTCTTGCTTACCTTTTCAAAGCCAGCTCTTTTGAGTGCTTCGCCCATACGTTTGAGTGTCAAGGGTTGATGCGTATAAACACCTAAATAAGCGAGTATTTCGGTAGTGGTCATGTAAGCACAATGAGAATTGTCCTCCATTGGCTTCTCAAAACAGCACGACAAGAGTTCCATTTCTGCGGTCTGCACTTGGAAGTCCTCACTCTCCTTGTAGAGTTCAGCTATCTCGTCATCGTCAAACCAATAGCGAAAGCCTGCGTTTAACAAGGATTTAGCTTCGGTATAGACGGCATCCATAGAAATAGCTTTAGCTCGTTCTATGTCAATAGATAGCACCTCAAAGGGAAGAAATCGTCTGCTGCCTGTCGGGTCGGTCAAGAAATCATTGCCGTTTACCGATGCCACGAAGCTCGCCAAGTGCGGATGTTCCTCCACATACTTGTCATAGGGCATACGGTATTTGACCATCGGACAGGTAATAAGGTTCTTGAGTTCATTCTCATCACGCTTGTTGAGGGCTTTCAGTTGGTCGTCAATGTTCACGATAAGGTTCTGCCCTATATAAGTAAGTGTGTCCTTCTCCTGCGGATATATTTTTCCTGTGTAGCTGTAACCTTTAAGCGCAGGCGGACAAAGCAAATCAAGAAAGGTGGTCTTGAACTTTCCCTGCTCCCCTGTTAGTACAAGACAGGTATGGTTACGGCATTCACGGTCGTCCATAGCGTTGGCAACCACTGCAACAAGCCATTTGGTAAGGTACGGCAGCCACTTTTCGGAGTTACGGACGGTAACGCACGATGCAAGATTGGCGATGGCGCATTGGTTTATCTCTATCTTGTACAGCACTTCTGAAGCATCAACCTCTGGCAAAGCCTTGAAGTATTCCTGTATGGGATTGATACGGGGAGAAAAGCTGCTTTCGATGATGGAATAGAGATTATCAGCGGAAGTGATGATGCCTTCCTCGCTATCAAGTTCCCTGCGAAAGGTATTGATGTCATAACGGCTGACCTTGCTATACACATTGGCACACTTGGGAGAAAACTCTGTTCTGCCAAGTACAGTGTTGAATCTGAAGTCATAATGGGTGGAGAGGTAGCTTTCTATCTCCTTGTTTTTGGAAGTTTGCCTACTATGCTTCGGCTTATCTTCTGTGCGTATATTGCTATTGTCTGCGTACTTCTTCATAATCATCCTAAAATGGTTTCTGAAAGTGAAGTTAAGGAGGATAATTCTGATAGCCAAGCATTCTCGGTGTGCTTGCATAATGTTGCATAGACTTGCTATAAAATTCCTTGTAGGAAATCATCAAACATCTTAGTTTTTAGTGGATTAAATGGAGAAATCAAAGGATAAAAGGAAATGATACAAATACCAATAATTGATTGGCTTTGTAACAAACCACATTCAAATGCGGTATTCTGCACATTTGGGTAGTGAACTATAAGTAAAGGAATAACAAAGAACGGATAAGGCGAAAATAACTACCTATTTAAACAAAAAGCAATCCACAAAAAGATGTAAGCAAAAATTAAGAGCTTATCTCTATGTTCTCAGAAATCTTAGAACAAGGCAGAATACTTATGCCAAATGGTAGGTTGTATCTCTATATCTATTGACAGTGAAAGAAGAATAGTGGGCGTATTAGCGTTGATAACGACAAGGAATAAGGAAGGGAATTTCATCGTATTTCCTTTGTTTTCCCTGCTGTTCCTTAGTGCTTTGAGCATAAGGAAACTATCCCTACTTTTGCATCGTGCTGGGGCGCAGAACGCTGCAACACAAGAAAACAGTAACAACGAGCAAAACAATAGAAGTATGGGATATTTGATAATTACAGACCAGAACTGGCAGAAACTAAGGGACGAGATATTAAGTCTTGCAGACTGCTGCCACAAGGCATTTGGAGAGAAGTGTAAGCATACCGACTGGCTACACAATGGTGATGTGTGCAAGTTGCTTAACATCAGCAAGCGCACCTTGCAGCATTATCGTGATACAGGCGTGCTGCCATTCGCACAAATCGGACACAAGTGTTATTATAAACGTGAGGATGTGGAAAGGCTGCTCCTTACAAAAACTGACAAACCTAAAAAATAAACAAGTTATGGAAACGGCAAAAGATTTGAATTTTGGCTCGGACGATATGCAGGTGGTGCTTACCGCACTGCATGACGTGGTCAGAAGAATAAGGGAAGTGGCAGAGACGCACAAGCCATTGTTTGGCGGTGAGCATTTCCTCACGGGTAAAGAAGTGTGTGAGCGGCTGTATATCAGCCCTCGCACCTTGCAGGATTATAGGGATAGAAAAATTATACCCTATACGCAGTTTGCTGGGAAGATGCTCTATAAGGCTTCGGATTTGGAAAAGTTACTGGAAGAATATTACAAGTTATAATCGAGTAGGAGTAAACACCCATGATTAGTGTTTACCTCCTACTCCTAAGATTAGCACAAAATTAATACTGGAATATTACAAAACACACAAAAGGTTTGTGGATAAATAATCTCTCAAACCTTTTATGTGTTCTATTTTACTTATGAAATACAAATGATTATTCAATTGCAACCCAATTACATGATCCACCATTAGAATCTGTTGTGGCATAATACAATTTTGCTGTTACATTTGAACCAGATGCTGCTAACTTTACAACAACATCTGTATTTGTAAAAAGTGTTCCTACTTTAGTTTTTGCATTCCAACCTCCGAAAACAAAAGTTTTACATGTATAAACAGGGGCTATTGCAGCATTAGTTCGACAAGTAAACTTTACGGAACTCTTATCGAAAGTTGGAAGAAATGCATCTGTACCTTCTTCTGTTCCATTAGTAGAAATATAGCCGTATTGGTTCTTTCCTTTATTTCCAGACCGTGTTAGTGCTTGTGGAACTTCTTTGGACATCCTATACTTTTTAGATTCTTCTTTTACATTTGGTAAGGAAACTTTTTCACCATGCAATCTAGCCTCAGTTATAGCTTTGTTTGTATTCTTCAAATCTTGTAATACGGAATTATACAAATCAGCATCTACTCCAATAGTCTGTGCATCTTTTTCAGAAATATCTAAAGAGTATAAGCTATCTTTTATTGAGATGTAATTAGAAAGGATAACAGCAGCAGCTCGTTTATCCTTGATTTCTTTAGGAATACTGTTTACCTCATTGATAGGAAGTGCCAGTGCTTTCGCTTCTTCTATTTGTGAAGAATATGCCCTTGTTTTTATGTTATTTTGGTTCTTTTGAATACAAGAATCATCATTAGAGCATGATGTTAACACTCCTACAAATAATGCTAATATGAAAGTAAGAGTGTAAAGGGTTGTTTGTTTTGCTTTCATAACTGTAAGTTTTTAGAGTTTTATAAATAAATACGTTGCGAATATATGTACTTTTCATGAAAAAAGCAAGTAAGTAGGCAACTTTTTTCTTCATCTGCCTGAAAAATACCTAAAAATAATGATAGTGGTTATTGAACTTTTTATAGATATACCTAAGCAGTGAAAGAAGAAGGGTAAGCGTAGTTACTATGTAGTACCATTTCGATGATAACCTAACTACTCGTTAATCCTTTATCTTTCACCGCTTTACCTTTAATGTAGTTATGTAGTAAGATATAACAGTGAAAGAAAAAGGATATAATCAGTAGTCTGTATAACTGCCACTCAGCACCCCTGTGTGACACCTGTATCAACAATAATAGGAATGAATGTTGGCGCAGGAGATTGCAGCCTTTGGCAGAGATATTTCCTAAACATACCTGCCTCTACGCTGTTCAGATGAAAGGAAAGGGCGATGATAATGGGCAAGGGGCAGAGTGGCGCATAACTCTCCACGCTATCCCCCTGCTTACTTATGCTGCTGGTAGCATTACCTGCTTCTATCTCATAATACTTTAAGCACATAGTCTGTTTTATAAGCTTGACCTTATGATTAACTTTCTGCCAACTAACTCCGAAAAACTTTGCCAGTTCGCCCTCCGTCATAGCAACCTCTCCCTTGCCTTGACGAATAACACGCATACCATCGCTCCACTCAAAAAAGCTACGCTTGATAGCTTTTCTTGTGTTATCGTTGGACTGATTACACTCTGACTTTCTTTGGTCGTCCTTTTGATGATGCTTTGCTTTCATATTTACACCTCTTTCATTGATTATCTGTTATCATTTTGTGATGCCCAAAAGTTCATTTTCCTCTCTGACCGCATTCCACGGCTAAAAAACATATCCTTTCCGTTCATGGATTGGTAGTATGTAGTCATACCGTAGTTGCACATATAGTCATCTACCAACTACAACGTAATCCTTTCTCTTTCACTGTGTTACCTTGTATTTTAGTAATGTAGTAAGATAACAGTGAAAGAAAAAGGATTGGTACATATTCAGCTATTGATACCCCTGTCATATATGATGATAGGAATGACAGAGTTCCTTGGACGCATCAACTCACTGTACACATGCTTTCTGAACAGGTGGGCTTCTACGCTGTCAAGTTGAAAGGAAAGGGCGATGATTGTCGGTAGTGGGTAAAGCGGTGCGTAGCCCCTTACCTCCTTATCTGTGACAATCTTCCTTTCACCTGCATTCCTTTCATCTGGAGACAGGATGGAATCTTCGGTTATCGCCCGAAGTCTGCCACAGACTTTCCTCCATGTCACACCAAAGAACCTCGCAAGCTCGCCCTCGGTCATGGCTACATCGCCTTTTCCCCTGCGGATAACCTGCATACCATTTCCCCACTCGAAGTAGCTGCGCCCCGTGTCCAGACGGATTGCAGCCTTGGTCTTTATTCCATCTTCCGTATTCATGCCGTTTCCTCCATGCTTTTGTTTCTGCCTGTGTTGGCAATAGCCATTGTACCTATGGTAATAGTTTCCTTTACCGTTACCTTATCATCCTCTTTGTTCTTTTCCTGATGTTTGGCGATGAGTCTGTCCATATCCTCCGAAATCTTGCAGTCCGTTACCTGCGCATAAATCTGCGTACTTGCAATTGATGCGTGTCCCATCATCTTGGCGATACTCTCAATGGGGATACCTGCACTTAGACACATCGTTCCGAAGGTATGTCTTGCCATGTGATAGGACAGACGCTGCTTGATGCCACAAGCCTTGCCTACTATGCTTAACTTCGCTGCTAACACACTTCTGCTGCAACAGGGTTGAAAGATAAGACGATTATCCATATTCGTGTTATTGCTTTCTTCTTTCACCGCTTGTAATTGCCTTTGCTGCTCGATAATCGTCTTGGCAATGGGGTGTAACGGCACAATGAACTCCACCTTGGTCTTCTGACGTTCCTTTCTTATATATATTTGTCCGTCCGCTGCGCTCTTGATATGCCCAAACATCAAATGTTCCATATCCGTAATGGCTAAACTTGTAAAGCAAGAGAAGATGAACATCCGTCTTGCAAGTTCGGCATCACTATCACATATCTTCATTGCCATCAGCTTTGCCACATCACTCTTGATAAGAAAGCGGATAGCCTTTTCTACTTTTTCATATTCCGCATGCTCGAATGGGTTATAGCGAATGATACGCTGGCTTACCGCACGAAACATCAAACGGCTCAGCCAACAAAGGTAATTATTGATGGTAGAGCCTTTCAATCCTTTCTTTTTAAGAAAGAAGCGGTATTCCTCAAACAACTCCTCCGTTATACTTCGGATTTCTATATCCGTACTACCTAAGTCCCTTATAAACTCGCACAGCATCCTGTTAGCATAGCAAAGGTTAGTGTATGTTCTTTCTGCCTTTGATTTGCCCACACCTTCCTTTACCGATTGTAGTTCTGTATTGCTAAGCTCCAACAAAGTGGTGGGAGAAGTCGCTATGCCTTGCAATCTGTTTTTAAGCAGTTCAGCACTTATCACCCCGTCTTTTAGGAGCAGTTCCTGATAGGTCTTTTCTACTTGTTCTCTGAATGATTGCAGGCGAAGGTTTGTTTTCTTATCTGTAGTTATTCCTTGCTTGGCATTCCACTCCGCAGGCTTACATTCTTCGTTTGTAGTAATGACAGAGTTCTTGCCATCTATCGTGATACGGCAGAGTATGGAGGTCAGACCATTTGCCTTGGTCTTTTGTCTGTTGATATAAAACAGTGTCTTAAATGTACTTCTCATCATGATTTTAGTTTTAATGCTTCTATTCTATGGCTAAATACTCATCTGCATATCCTCCGTGAAAGAAAGGAAACGCTCAAATTCCACAAATAGTTTTTGTGGCGTAACCTTTGCATATCGCTCGGTCATACTCACATTGCTATGCCCCAACATCTTGCTTACCGTTTCTATCGGTACGCCTTGTTCAAGGGTAATGAGTGTGGCAAAGGTATGTCTTGCTGTATGTGTGGTAAAGGGAAAGGCTATGCTAGCTCTTAGGCGCAATGCTTTAAGATACGATTGATAGGTGGCATATTTCATCTGTGGCAATAGGCTTTCCCTTTCATCGCTCTTGTACTTCTCTATTATCCTGATGGCTTCGGGCAACAACTTGATACGGCAAAGTACGCCTGTCTTCTGCCTGTTGAACTTCAGCCAAAGGCTTCCTTCGTCATCACGGACAAGATACGACCTGTTTAACTCCATCAAATCGCAATAAGCTGCACCTGTATGGCAGGCAAAGACAAACAAGTCCCTTGCAGTTTCCATTTCCTCCTCCAACTCTCCAAACTGTATGTTCATTAGTTTGTCAAGCGAACACCTATCAAGAGCTTTGGGTAGTTTCTTGTCGCCTTTGCTTACCTTGACTTTGTCAAACAATAAAATATCGGCTAATCCTTCACGATAAGCCAATCTGCATACCGTTTTCAGATGGGTAGCAGCATTATAGAACGTACTTTCCTGAAACCCGCAAATCCCCATAAAGTATTGTTGGAAGTCGTAGATAAATTGTTCGGTAAGCTGTGAGAAAGCCAAATCAGCAACCTTATACCTCTTTTGTATAAAGTTCTGCAAATGGGTACGAGTGGAATGATAGCCAAATATACTTCCCTCCTTGATGTCAATGCCGATATGGTTTTCTTTCTCTTTGATGAGCCTATCTAGTCTTTCAATAAGCATACATTTAGATTGAACGCTTCCTTGAAATTCCTCTTTTATATCAGTTGCATCAAATGGGCAACCTTTGGATAGCAGAGACTGATAGGCTGTTTGGACGGATAGCAGCAGACTTTCCAATCTGGCATTCACTTCCACTGCCTCACGACTCTTTCCGTCCATTCTGCTTTCACGGGGATTCCACAAATCGGGATTGCAGGATAGCTTGCAACTGAACTGCGCAATACTCCTTCCAAGCGTGATACGTCCCATAATGGGAGCCTTACCCTGCTTATCCTTTCCGCTCTTTTTGAGGTAGAGCAACACCTTCATTTTCTCTGTTTTCATACGCCTTAATTTTTATGGGCAAAGTTACCCGAATTAAAGCGTTCTTCACTTATGCAGAAAACTGCCAACCGTAGCAACAGCCACACGAGCGAAAATAATTCAGTTACCGAACATTACTCCATCGTTACCTATGACGAAATCGGGTAACGCTCTGGTAACTGAACTTCTGCCTAAATCTGCACATTATGACCCTTTTTGAAAAGAGTACTTCTATGCAAATTATTCCGTTTCCTGCTCATTATCAGTTAGTTTTCCACAACTTCGACTTTTCTTCATTTTCAAGGATTAGTTGCTTGTTAAGTCAATGAATTACAGCACAAAGTTAACGGGTTAAGCTTGTTAGGTTGTTGAGTTAATCCTGCAAAGTCAATGGGTTAAGCTTGTTAAGTTAATGGAGTAACGGCACAAAGTCAATGGAGTAAGCTTGTTAAGTCAATGGAGTAACGGCACAAAGTCAATGGGTAAAGCTTGTTAAGTCAATGGAGTAATGGCACAAAGTCAATGACTTAAGCTCGTTAAGTTAATGGGTTAATGGCACAAAGTCAATCAGAAAAAAGAAAAAATGGATAAACATTATCAATTCTAAAAAACAACTGATAATGTTTACCCTCTTTTTCTTCTTGGCTTTCTATGAGCGTAAAATAGTGGTTGATACGTAGATAGCGAAATGTAGTGAGTACATTAAGCGCCCTTCTATCAACTTCTTAACTCATTTTCAGCGTAAAATTTAACGGATAGTTCTGTTTGGCAGAACCGTCATCTCTTAATATCCGTAGATTTCTTTTAACTTATCAGCAAGCTTTGCACCACGCAAGTCTTGTGCAACAATTTGTCCTGAAGGGTCCACCAAGATATTGCATGGAATGGAATTGACGCCATACACATCGGCAGCAGCACACTTCCAGCCTTTCAAATCAGAAATATTGTGCCAAGGAAGTTGTAAATCTTGTATTCCTTTCTTCCATGCTTCAAGCTTTGAGTCAAACGAAACGCCAACCACATCAAATCCTTTGGCTTGATGATAACGTTTGTAGGCATCCACTACATTTGGCATTTCCATGCGACAAGGTCCACACCAGCTCGCCCAGAAGTCTACCAATACGTAGTTTCCTTTGCCTACCCATTGACTCAGTTTTGCGGGTTTTCCCTCGGTATCATGCATTGCCAAATCTGTAAACTTCAAACCGGGACGACGCTTTTCCAAAGAACGGAGTTGCTGTTTGGCTCTTTCCATCATCGGATGGTTATAGTAAGCGCAGGTATTGTCCAATGCAGAAACCAACTCCTCATAAGTCAGTGAATAATAAGACTGCCCTAAGAAGTAAGCCGGAGTCACCCCTTTTTTGTTCGAGTTGGCAAAGGCTAAAATATTTTTTATCTGCTTTTGCTCCGTTTGTTCCATCATTCCTTCGAAGACACCCTTTTTAGTTTGTCCCTCAATCGTCTTGTCCGCAGCTACAGCTTGGTATTTTTTATAGATGTCCATCATCTTTTCATCCAGCTTGTTCTGTTCCTTTTGGAAGTTTGCAAACTGTACATTCTGCGGTGAACCAGTGACATTGCCATTCTTTAAGTTGACAGTAATAGGGGTGTGATCATTCACTACTGTAACACTGTGTTGCTGGTCAGCAGCTACGGTGATAAAAGTGTTGAGGGGTTGAGTGCCATTTAGCTGGAATTTATTGTCCTTCACAGCCACACTATCCACAGATCTAAACTTGCCATTGTAGAAATAATACACCCAATTAGTGCCTTCTGGTGCATTTCCAGAGATGACATATTCGGCATTTTGAGCCTGCGTGGTTGTGACGCCCAAAGCAAGCATTGTAAACAATAATAACTTTTTCATTGTACTTTATTTTATATTCGTTTTGCGCAAAAGTACTTGTTTTTTTTGAAATAGCCATCATATCTCACTAAAAATAACTAACTTTGCAGGCAAAAGGAATTACAGAAAGACTGATGATGTAAATCCTTTAATGAATTTTATCCTTTATTAGTTCAAAACAGAGTGCTTGGTCAACCTCTTAAAAAACAAGAAAAATGGAAAAGAAAAATCACCATGTGAGTGTGTTGTTTATGCTTTTCAGCATCCTTTTTTGTGTTTGCTTGATAACAGCAAACGTATTAGAAACAAAGCAAATAGCCGTAGGTCCGATATCTCTTACAGGGGGTCTTATCGTGTTTCCTATCTCGTATATTATTAATGATTGTGTTTGTGAAGTGTGGGGCTATCGCAAAGCTCGGCTGTTGATATGGTTAGGGTTTGCCATGAACTTCTTTTTTGTCATGATGGCAGCCTTGTGCGATTTGATTCCTGGTGCAAGCTATTGGACTTTAGGGCAGAGCTTCCATGATATATTCGGATTGGCACCACGAATTGCCTTTGCCTCGTTTATCGCTTTTTTATGCGGCTCGTTTGTCAATGCTTATGTTATGAGCAAAATGAAGATTAGTTCGCAGGGTAAAAACTTCTCTCTTCGTGCGATTTTAAGCACCATTTTTGGCGAGGGGGTAGATTCGCTTATCTTCTTCCCCTTAGCATTTATTGGTGTTATACCAACTTCTGCACTTTTACCGCTCATGTTTTGGCAGGTAATACTTAAAACGGCTTACGAAATTGTAGTATTGCCAATCACGATTCGGGTTGTACGAAAGCTGAAAGAACATGAGGGCGTGGACGTCTACGATGAGGATGTAGATTATAACGTTTTACAGGTTTTTAATATCTAAGTTGGCAATTTCAAACGAAAATAAAAATGGAAGATACTCGCAAAAATGAAGGACTAAAGGCGCTGGGTTCGAAGACAAAATACAAAATGGATTATGCGCCAGAAGTGTTAGAAACCTTTGAAAACAAACATCCAACGAATGATTACTGGGTACAATTTAACTGTCCAGAATTCACTTCTCTATGTCCTATTACAGGTCAACCAGACTTTGCGGAGATTAAGATTGCATATATCCCGCAAAAACTCATGGTGGAAAGTAAGAGTTTGAAGCTCTATCTCTTCAGTTTTCGTAATCATGGTGACTTTCATGAAGACTGTGTCAACATCATCATGAAAGACTTAATCCGACTCATGCAACCCAAATACATTGAAGTTATAGGACTTTTTACGCCAAGAGGCGGTATTAGCATCTACCCTTATGCTAACTATGGGCAGCCTGGTACAAGGTATGAGACCTTGGCAGAGCAACGATTCTTTAACCACTCTATACAGCCATAAAAACAAAAACAGAATGAAAAAGATTGCCATTTTCACATTAGTAGGTTTCTTGCTTATGGCGATACCTGTACAATCGCAGCCACATCGCAAGAAAATCGCTATTGTGTTGAGTGGCGGTGGCGCAAAAGGTTTTGCCCATATTGGTGCCTTAAAAGTGATAGAAAGAGCTGGTATCCCTGTTGATATTGTCACTGGTACTTCGATGGGTAGTATCATAGGCGGACTGTATAGTATTGGTTACGACAGTCAGCTCATGGATAGCATTGTTCGTCAACAAGACTGGACTTTGATGCTCTCTGATAACATTGATGTAAGAAGCGAAAGTTTGAAGAGACGCCAAAAGCAAAATACTTATATGATAACCAGAGATGTGGACTTTGGTAAGAAGAAACCTACTTTTTCAGGAGGACTCATTGAAGGAAAAAATCTGCGCAAGTTGTTTGAGAAGTTGGCTTATCGATACCGTGATCCTATTGATTTTAATAAGTTGCCTATTCCTTTCGCTTGTGTTTCTACCGATATTATTGGTGATGCAGAATACGTGTACCATAGTGGTTCACTGATAGAAGCGATGCGAGCCAGTATGGCGATACCCGGAGCTTTCACTCCTATCCAAAAAGGAGAGATGGTATTGGTAGATGGAGGTATGAGCAATAACTTCCCTGTAGATGTTGCCCGAAAAATGGGAGCCGATGTGGTGATAGGGCTAAGCGTACAGGAACCAGACAAGACAGCGGATGATTTGACACGAAGAGGGAGTGTCATAGGACAGATTATTGATATTAACTGTAAGAAAAAATATGATGAGAATGTGAAGAATACAGATATCTTTATCCGCTCATGTACAGATGGATATGGTACTACTTCTTTCTCAAAATCAGCCATAGACACCTTGATTCGACGAGGAGAAGAGGCTGCTATGAAGCAATGGGACCAGCTTGTTAAGCTTCGTGATGAACTCGGAATTAAACCAGGTCAGCGAGCCAAATATCTTACTGAAATCACCGTAGACACCTTGCCCAAAAAAGTTAAATTGGCAAATGTGGTGTTTGAAAAGGTGGATGCAGCAGACCAGAAGTTTACTTTGAGAAAGTTTCACCTTCTAAAGAGAGATAGCATCAACACTGGGATGCTTCAAAAAATAGCAAACTCAATGCGGGCAGATTTTTACTATAATGATGCAGACTGTTACCTCACACCAACCGATGGGGGCGAATGCCTACATATTGCTGCTATTGGCGATAAAACGAAGAAGGCGAGACTTGGTGTTCGCTTTGATACAGAAGAGCTTGTGGCACTGCAAGCCAATCTTGGGCTATTCGTAAGAAATAAGTTTTTGCCAATGGCTGCAGATTTTACACTGCGTTTGGGTAAGAGATCAATGGCGCAAGCCGATTTCTCGTTGTATTTTAATCATTGGGGAAAGGTCAATGCTTCTTATGTGTTCCGCCACCAGGATATAAATATTTATGACAAAGGTGAAAGAGACGCCAATATCATTTATAATCAACACACGGTGAGTTTGATACCCTTTGATTTTAATATCCGCAATTTTAATTTTCAACTAGGCACTTATTTTGATTTTTATCGATATAATGCTGTGTTACAAGATGCGAAACGAGAACTCTGGCAAATCAACAAGCGCAATCAACATTTCATTACTTATCAGGCGAGTGTGAAATACAACTCTGAGGATAAATGGTATTTTCCAACACGTGGTGCCAAGTTCGAAGCGACGTATGGCTATCATACAAACAATTTTGTGGGCTATGACGAAGAGCCTGGATTTAGGAGTGTCAACGCAATGTGGAGAATATCATTTGCTTTGAACAATCGACTGACAATACAACCAATGCTTTACGGCAGAGGTGTGTTTGGTAAAAATCCTCCATATACTTTACAAACGGTGATTGGAGGAAATTACTTCAATTATTATGCAGAGAACCAACACTTGCCTTTTGCGGGTATTAGTTATTTAGAGTTGGTAAGAAATAAATTCGTTGCGGCGCAACTAAGATTTCAACAACGTATAATTGATCATAATTTTATCATAGCTAAAGTAGGTGTCTATAAAGACGGCGATAAGATGAATGATATTTTTGATCATAGCTTAAGGGTTGGTGTTCAAGCCGCATACTATTATCAAAGCATTGCAGGACCTCTTGGAGGTTCGATTGGTTGGACGACAAAAACAAAGCAACCTAACTTCTATATCAATTTAGGGTTTGTCTTTTAAGAGCTGTAAAGACTGTCCGCCGTGTTTATGAGCTGTTGCTGTTAACACGGTGTGTTTTAGGATGAGCAAGATGAACGATGAGTTAGATGAGTTTCATTCCTGCTTCAGCACACTCTTTACGCATGTCTTCAGGCCAAATACTGGCTTGAATTTCTCCGATATGTGCTTTCTGGAGCAAGACCATACAGAGCCTGCTTTGTCCAATACCACCTCCCATACTCAGTGGTAATTTATCATTTAGAAGCTGTTGATGGAAATAAAGCTGTTGTTTATCTTCCTGATTATCAAGTTTCAACTGTCTTAACAAACTCTCCTTATCAACACGGATGCCCATGGACGAGAGTTCTATGGAGCGTTCTAAGACAGGATACCATATTAAAATATCACCATTAAGTCCTGCCAATCCATTCTCTGTTACTGTTGACCAATCATCATAGTCTGGCGCACGACCATCATGTTTTTCTCCATTGCTGAGCTTCCCACCAATACCAATAATGAATACTGCCCCATATTTCTTACAAATGGCATCCTCTCGTTCTTTTGGCGATAAGTCAGGATACATTTGCAACAGTTCCTCACTATGAATGAAATGAATGTCGTGAGGAAGAAAGGGCGTTAGCTGTGGATACGTTTCACAGGTGAGATATTCGGTGCGAAGTAATGATGCATAAATACGTTGTACCACATTTGTTAAAAAGGCAATGTTGCGATCGGAAGGGCGGATAGAACTTTCCCAATCCCATTGGTCAACATACAACGAATGAAGGTTATCCAATTCTTCATCAGCTCGAATCGCATTCATATCCGTGTAGATGCCATACGGTGGCTCAATTCTATACTCTGCTAATGTTAACCTTTTCCATTTAGCCAAGGAATGTACCACCTCTGCCTGTGCGTTCTCGAGATCTTTGATAGCAAACGTAACAGCCCGCTCAATGCCATTCAAATCATCATTGATACCTAAACCTTTCAAGACGAATAGGGGAGCAGTGACACGTCTGAGTCTTAATTCGGTTGAAAGATTTTGTTGAAAAAAATCTTTGATAAGTTTAATACCTTGCTCTGTTTGTCTCATATCCAACAAAGCTTGATAGTGTACAGGTTTTATCAATTTACTCATTTTGGTGTAGTTGCTCTTTATTCGTTCAAAACGTTATGAAAATACTTTCACTAATTGTCATGCAAAAGTAGAAAATTTATGGAAGGTATACAAGAAGAAAAGATGTAAATCAGTCAATATGATTAAAAATAAGCGATTCGACTTTCATATTGTCCTAATTCAATTAATGGGAATTATGAAGGATATGTTCCCATTTTTATCGTCACACAGAAAGCTGATGTGCTCTGTAGGTACGTTGCAAACAGCAGGTTTGCGGCTGAAAAAGAATAATTTGAACACACATACTTGTTAAATTCAATAATTTTCTATACTTTTGCAATCGTTAATTATGGCCTCGTAGCTTAGCTGAATAGAGCGTCAGATTCCGGTTCTGAAGGTCTTGGGTTTGAATCCCAACGAGGTCACTCCTACTAACAAGCGGAAAGTACGATAAGTAAAGGCTTTCCGCTTTTTGCTTTTATAGAGAAACTTCTAAATAATCTTTGAGGTAAGTTCTGAATACAGAAAGTAGTAAATAAAAAGAGACTAAAAAGAAATTAATTAGAGATTTGGCTGAAATTCCCTGCTTATCCCGAACTGAGGTATCATATTGAAACCTATTGAAGTAAGCAAATGAGTTATTTAGGAGTTGACGAACGGTTGTGAAAATAATAAGGACAACCTTAGTGCTTTGCCTTTTGTATTTTCTTTTTCAAGATACATTATCAAGCTAATTTACTTCTTATGAACCTCTATGATTTTTCCAACATGAAATACGGCTTGCCAAAAGCATAAATCTCCATTAGCATCTATTTTTGCCACATCGTCATCGCCAATCGAAAAACGTGCTGGGTTACCTTTTTTGTCAAGTAGTGGCTCAAAGGTAATATCGTTCACCTCCACCACGGCTGTGTCTCGCTCCTTGGCATAGCCCACAGCAAGTGAAAGATATTCCCATTTCTGGTTTGCTACATAAGGGTAGCACCCTCCATTCCACATGCAGATGTCACCCAACAAGGGATCTTCAGCATCTGCTTTTGATGTGTCATACAAGGGCCATCCGTCCTCGTCAACTTCAAGATATTTCTTGTAGGTTGTTTCCTTAATTTCCTTGTATTCTTTCGCTTTCTTTCCCTCCACGATTTGATTGAAATACACCTGTTTGATGGTGAGATAGAGGGTATTCTCTTTGGTTGGTTTTATCTTCAAGTTATTTATCCTATGGGTTTTGAAATGTCTATGCGCAAACCGAGAGAATTGATAAGGCGAAAGAACAATCCCACTCCAGGTTCAATCAATCCGTTTTCTATTTTTGATATGTATGACTTGGTTGTGCCTGCTTTTTCAGCCAATTCGGTTTGTGTCATTTTTGCTTCCTTACGTGCTTGTAAAAGGATTTGCGAGGCATAAAACGCCTTTGCCTCATTTTCAAACTGTACACGTTGTGGTGTCCCCTCCTTGCCGTATTTTGCATCCAGCACAAGGTCGTAATCTTCAATCTTGTGATTGTTTGTCTTCATAATATGCCTCCTTTATCTTAAGTGCTTTTTCTATTTCTTGCCTGGGTGTTTTCTGCGTCTTTTTGTGAAAGCCATTGAACAGCACCACGATTTGTCCGTTGTCAAAAATGAAGAACACGCGGTAGATATTGCTCTCATATTCAATTCGCAATTCAAACAGTCCATCTTGAATTGCCTTGACAAATTTCGACGAAAGTCTTTCTTGCGTTTTCAGTAGCTGCAAGGCGTAGTCTATCTTTCGCTGCACTTTCTCATCCAGCGTCTGCATGAATGTCTGAAAATAGCCGCCGTATGTTCTTATTCGTCTCATACTGCAAAGATAGTAAAAGTTTCTATATATGACAACCTTATGTGTTGTTTTTTTTCTGCTTTATGGTAAATTTATTACGAGTTTATTAAGTTACCGACTCAAGAATGTTAATATGAGACTTTGTCTTTAGAGGCATCCTCTTGAAGCATAGACGCTATGATGTCTTTGGGATAATAGCATGGAACTTCAGCCTTGGTTTTTGTTTTGAGGAACAATATCATATGTACCTTTTGCCCCTTCTTTACAAAGGGTAAGCGGCTGGCACGGCTTGTTAATTGCTCATAAATGCTCTGTGCCTCGTTGCATTCTCGCCATTTACATTCTGCCACGAGGATGTGCTTTTTGTCGAGCGACTCAGCCACAAGGTCGAGCTCTATCTGTTCGTAGTCATTGCTGCCATCTTCTTTTGGTATGCCGCCCCACCACTGCGAGGCATTGCCATAGACTACACCATCGATTTCATTGCCCGTTACGAAGTTGTGACAAATCTTTTCCCATACCTGACCAACGTATGTACTGAAGTCCTTACGGATAATGTCCATGACGAGATCCTGACGATCGAGCTCAATAAGATATTTGTTGGGATTGATAAACCTGTAATAGAAGGAAAGAAAGTTATCACCAAGCCGATAAAGTCCTTTCTTGCTGCTCTTTGGATTGTCACCAAAGGGTATATCTTTCTCCACATAGCCTAAATCGGTCAGTATGCTGATGGGCTGAGAGAGATTAGTCGCAGGCTGCTGCATACGACTGGCTATTTCCGAAATACGGTTCACCCCGTTGCCCACCGTAGTAAGTAATGAGAAAGATGTAGCCGTATCACGACGTTCATCACGAAGCAACCGTGTTGGCTCATCGTACAGCGTGCCATAGTTATTGACCAATAGATTGCGCACCGCCACTTCCAAACTATCAAAGTCGGCACGAAGCTCCCAATAGCGAGGCACTCCACCCCAAACGGCATATTCCTCAACAGCCTGCTGGCTGGAACAATGCAGGGCTTCTTTTATATAAGGCAAACGCAGTTGCTTCAGCTTTGGCTGCCAAGCACAGCGTTGATACAAGGGCGATGTTTCATTGAGTACCAATGAGTGCATCATCAGTTGGGAGGAACCACAAAGTATCAGGTTGTATTTCAGTTTTTTGTTATCCACTAACCGTTGAATAATGGAAGGCAACGAGGGGTCGCTCTTGACAAGATAAGAAAACTCATCTAAACACACCGATGTGTTCTCCCCAACATATAGATTGATAGAGGTGAGTATCGTTTCCCAGTCATGGTATGACACACGATCAAAGCCGTCAAACGTAAACGAAACGGTCTTAGCAAAGGAATCTATCTGCTGCTGCGGTTGTGCTTCTTCGCTTAGATGGTACACATCCTGATCGGTCAAAACATGCTTGACGAGTTCTGACTTTCCAATACGCCGCCTGCCATAAATAACAATGAGTACAGGTCGGTTAAGGCCCAGCGTACGCTTGAACGTAGCAGTTTCTTCTATTCTATCAATAAATTCCATATTGAGACCTCTGCAAAACTCTTATCCTAAAATTTGCTCATTACATTATTTTTTT
>NZ_JRPQ01000279.1 GCF_000762405.1 Hoylesella timonensis S9-PR14
CTTCCCAACGAATGGAATGGTTGATGAAGGGATAGGTGTCAATGATGTGCCGTTTATNCAGGTCTTTGAGCAAGGAAGCCAGCATGGAGAGATANCCAGCCGAAGTGTTGAGCTTGAATCCCTTTTCTTTGGCGAAGTAGTCCTCCAAGTCTTTGATAAAGGCGATGTCGGCTTTCTGCACGGGAATATCCTCCACACGGTAGCGATACCTGACGAAGTTTGCCAGATGCTTGTGAAAGAGCAACAGGCATTTTAGTCTGCGTTCGCTGCGGTCTATGCCCACACGCTCACGGAAGCGGTCGATATACTCGTCNGTATGATANAGCAGTCCTTGTGACTCACTGTTCAGTCCGAATACAAGCTCCCGTACTCGCTCTGCCGTGATGGGAGCATCGGATTTACCCGAAAGAGACTCATAAACCTTGTGTATGCTCACNTGNAGGCGGTCAAGTTCCTTGTTTACCGATACGGCTTCGGCACTCTTGCCCAGCAGTCGGTTTTTGCGACTGTCCCACAAACGAGGAGTACACGAGCATTTGCAACTNAANTGTACCATAGAGCGTCCTGCGCTGATGCGTCCCATGATGGGACTTTTTCCGTTTTTGTCCTGCGTACCTCTCTTGAGGTAGAAAAGCAGCTTGAATTTTTCTTTTTCCATTGTTTTTTNCTTGCAAAATTACACTTCTTTGAGGAACTTTGANCGATGCAAAACANTGATAATGAAAGAGAAAACNCCGTTTTAGTTACCACTTTCAGCCGTCCTTTTCCTTTCATCGTTTNTCGAACGATTTGGTAACTGAACTCCCTCCTTTTCGCTCCCTTTTCTGCCTGTTTNCTATGATGCAACCCTAAGAAGAAACAAGCAATATCCGCTGTATTTCAGTCAGATATGACTTTTATGCCATTTTCTGCTTTCTACTCCCATACTTCATTATAGAAGGCGGCAAGCTCCGGCACTTTGATGAAGTATCGGAAACGCTCCTTCTGCACCACGTTGTTCGTCACGTTGAACTCAAAATCCGTCGTCTTCTTGGCGAATATCGCCGCCCAAGCGTCGAAACACCGGATATCCTGCCGTTCCAGCTCCTTCGGGCGCAGGTACTTGAACAGCAGATACAATTCAGTCAGCGAGTTGCTGATGGTCGTGCCGGAGAGGAACGTAGCTCCCAAATCTTTGCCCGTGCGCTCCTGTATGGTGCGTATGGCAAAGAGCATGTTCAACGCCTTCTGGCTTCCCTCGCTGTTTCCCAGCCCCGCCACACGGTCGTGTCGTGTATTGAAAGTCAGATTTTTGAACTGGTGGCTCTCATCTATGAAGATGTGGTCGATGCCCATCTGCTTGAAATCCACCACGTCGTCCGTGCGTGACTTTATGGCGTGTTCCACCTTCTCCAGCTTCGCTTCAAGGTTGTGCTTGCGCTTCTCCAATCCTTTCAGCATCGCCCGCGACACGTTCTTTCCCTGCTGGCGCAGCACTTCGAGGTTTTCCTCCACCGTGTCAAGCTCCGCTTGCAGGATGCGCTGCTGCAACTCCGGCGACTGCGGTATCTTGCCGAACTGGTCGTGCGACATGATGACACAATCGTAGTCGTTGTTCTTGATATTGTTGAAGAAACGCACGCAGTTGGCGGTCGAAAAGTCTTTCTCCGAAGCGTACAGAATCCTCGCGTTGGGATATGCCGCTTGATAGGTGGCGGCAATCTCCGCAACATTGGCTTTCAGCCCGATAATCATCGGCTTGTGCGCCAAGTTCAGACGCTTCATTTCATGCGCGGCGATGCACATTATCAGCGTCTTGCCGGTTCCAACCTCGTGGTCACAAATTCCGCCGCCGTTCTGTTTCAGCATCCAGACGCAATCCATCTGCGAGGGATAGACGCTCCTGATGCCCCGGCTTGCCAGCCCTTTCAGATTGAGGTCGGGAAAAGTCTGATGCGAGCCGTCATACTTCGGGCGCACGAAACAGTTGAACTTGCGGTTATACATCGTCGTCAGCCGCTCCTTGAACTGTGGCGACTGCTCTTCGAGCCATTCGGAGAAGCCGTTTCGTATCTCGTCAATCTTGGCGTTGGCGAGCTGTATTCCCTCGCTGTCGCGCACCTTGATGTCGTTGCCATGCTCGTCCCTGCCGATGGACTTCATCATGTCGGGACAGGTGTTGTGCAGGGCGTGTTTCAGAAGGTGCATGCCGTCATAGTTACGGTAATACCCCTTCACCAGAAACTCGTCCGTGATTTTCATGGTGCGGTAGCCGCACGCCACCGAAAACTCGTCCATGCTGGCGGAGTAGGCGATTTTCACCTCCGTGTCGAACAGCCGGCTCATGTAGGCGGCATAGACACCCGTCGGAATCCAGCGTTCCCCGAAATTGAAATCAAGGTCTTCAAAAGCGATGCGCGGCGGTTCGGCATCTTTCAGAGCCTCCAACGCCTGCTTCACCTCCGGCATACGTTCACTTTCGGGGTTTTCGCCCATCCAAGCCTCTATGCGTTCCGCTTTCTCTATCACGTTTCCGGCAATAAAGCGGTCCTTAATCTCGTAACCGGTTACGAGCGGATTGTAATAGATGCGCCCTTGCAGGGCTGTGAGCAAATCCTCCGCCGTACTGTCGGTTATCTCCCGCATATAGTCGAGATCGACAGTGCCGAACTTGTTGAGCGACGCGGACAGTGCTTCTTCGGGTGAGCCGACGTTGGCATGGCTCTCCACGGAGAAGGAAACGGGACGCTCGAAGATGTCCGCCTTGACAAACTTCCCGTTCTCCGCCCGTTCCAGCGAAAGGATGTCACGCCCGCCCGCGTCCATCATCACTAACTTCACGTTCTGCTTGGCGTTGAGGTTGCCGTAGCGCATGACAAACTCATCGTAACAGGTGTTTAGATGCTCTCGCCACGGGACATTTGCTTCATGCAGGTTCGATTCATAGCGGTACAGCCGCTCGTAGGCGTCACGGAGTAAAACATACTGTAACGCCTTCTCCTTCTGGTAGCCTTTCAGGTCGAGCGGCTGGAATGTCGCCCCGTATGGCGTGATGTCCTTCAGGTAGCCGATGTTATGACGCCCCCTGTCAGCCACCAGCGACCCTTCGCGCAGGTGCATCTCCGGCGTGCGGTGGTAGGCACGCGGCGAAAGGTCCACGACTTCTTCCTTCGGCTTCTCCGCTTCGATGTCGGGGAAAAGGGAGGTCGCCACCGCTTCCGGTGGGGTATCTGTAACGGCAGGTGCGGTGACTGCTTCCGGCTGTGTTTCCTCCTGCCGTGGTTGCTCACGGGGAGTGTCCGGCACGGCTTTCACTTCCATCTTTTCCGCCGCCGCTTGTTTCTCGTTATGCTGCCTTGCCAGTTCCCGAAGTTCCTTCCTGCGTTCCGGCGTCAAATCCATCATCATCTCGTAGAAGCCGTTGATGGGAGGATTGGTATCCCAGTCCAACGTGGCATAGATGTCGTCCGGGTCGGCAGGCTTGGCGGTGTTCTCCGTTTTAGCCTCCTTGTTCTCTGTTACAGTCTTAGGGGTGGTAGCCGTCGGCACAGCCGTAACATTTTGTGTGACATGCACCTGTGGCTTGGGTAGAATGCGCCTTGTCGGGCTTTCCTTTTTCGCCTCCTTTTTCTTTTTGGCGGTTTTCGGTTGTTGACTGACTTCTTCCGTCATCCCCCAGAGGTCGAGCAAGGATAGCTGCACACCGTCAGAATATTTCGGACGTGGCTCTATCTCCGGTTTTTCCTCAACGGGTTGCGGCTTTTCTGTCGGAGTTTCCACCGTCTGCGCCGAAGATACCGTTTCCAATTTTATAGCAGGACGCTCTACCTCCTTTTGAACGGTAACTTTTTCTTCCGTTCCCGACTGCCGGATTGTTCCCGAATACAGACGCATGGCGAGCCTGTAATGGAAATCCTCGTCAAGCATACGGCGCAAGTCCCCGGATATGCCTGCGGTCTTGCCCTCGTGCAGATAGACCATAGCGGGTTTCCCGTAGGGGTCGGTGTCAAGTTTCGCCGTCGTATGCACGATGCGTTCCGGGTGGTGGATGAAATAGGCGTTGTCCGTCAGGTCGGTTTTCGTATCCGTCTGTATCACGGTCATCAGCCGTTCGTCCTGCGACATTTCCTTCTTGTTCAGGTGCTTTTGCAGGACAATCAGGTCGCTGCCCACCTCCGTGCCCGCGTTGTCCGTGAACAGGTTGTTGGGCAGGCGTACCGCGGATACCAGATTAGCCTGCCGGAAAAGTTCGTTACGCACGGAGGTCTTGGTGCTGTTCAATACCCCCTGCGAGGTGATAAACGCCACGATACCGCCGTCACGCACGGTATCAAGCCCTTTGAGGAAAAAATAGTTGTGTATGGCGTTCTGGGCGGAGCGTCTGCCGAAGGAATCGCTACGCTGAAACTCCGCGTCGAACACGGCGATGTCACCGAACGGGATGTTAGATACCGCCAAGTCGAAATAATTGTTGAAAGGCTTTTCAATTTTCTCAAAACCGCAGGTGCGCATTTTATGGTCTGGATATAGATGCCGCAGGATTGTCCCCGTGAGCAGATCCTTCTCGAAAGCCATCACATCCGCATCGGGGCTGTGCCGCAGCACGGAATCCACGAACACGCCTACACCTGCCGACGGTTCGAGCATACGGGCGGGGCGGACGCTGTAATCCGCCAGCATGTCCGCGAGGGTGTCAGTTATCTCTTTTGGGGTGTAGAAAGCGGTCAGCACGGATGCTTTCAGCGAATCCACAAACCGCTTGTATTCCGTTTCGTCCTTGCTGTTCTCACGGATGAGCCTGTGCAACTCCACCGTCGGGGCGAACAGTTCGAGGTCGGATTTCGCCCACCGGACGGCATCCGTCAGTTCCTTGGCAGGGTTCAGGATACATTTCAGACCGCCGAAACCGCAGTACCTTTGAAGTATGGCACGCTCTTCGGTTGTCGCCGCTCTCTGTTCCCTGTCAAGGATGAATGCCGTCCGTATCGCCTCGATGTTGTCCCGTAGTTTCTGTTTGCGGTTAAACGCCATATTCCCCGATGTAAAGGACGGTTGCCCCCGTCAGCTCCGTATAGAGCAGGTCGTAATCGGAAGACAGGGCGAAGTTGTCGTCCGAAAGGTCATAGACGGAGAACACGTTGCCGACAAGCGGCAGGAGTTTATGGATAAAGGCTTCTTGTTTCTCTTCCGGCACTTCGTTGGCAAACTCGTTCTCCACGACTTCGTGGAGCATGGCGTACCGGGAATAGTGCAACCCGCGCAGCAGTGTTTCCATCGCCAGTTCCTGCGCACCGTCGGTGGGATAGCCTTCAATCCGCGCCTTTTCATACGTTTCGGCGGCACGATCGGCGCGTTCCCGTATGAAAGCGGTGTCGGTAGCCTGTTCAAACTTGTTCGTGCGGAGGTAGTCCATCAGGTACAGACCGTAATAGGAAAAGTCGGACTGCCCTTCGTTGTTCTTCTTGTTGTTCATTACTTTGGAGTTTAGTGGATTGATATTTAACGGGATAATCGGTTGGAAAAAAGGAAGAAAAAGGCACTCGGTATCCCTCCGAGTGCCGCCACTAAATCCAAAGTATGAGTGTAATCCGGTATCGAAGAACAATTCATTACTCTGAACAAGTGGCAAAGTTAATACTATTTCTTCCGTCCTGAAAATTTCTTGCCCTTTTTAGCCTCCGGGAACACGAACGTCGTGTTATATTCCCCGTCAAAGGCGACGACGGCATCGAAGCTCTTGCCCTGTTTGCTCTTGAAGCCTTTGAGCAGCTGGGTATGCCCTTCGGTGAGCAGGTCTTTGATTTCATCGTCGGACAGGGTGCGTCCCGCTTTCAGCCGGAACACGGGAAGCCCGCACTCCGTGTTGTCGCAGCGTACCACCTTGCCGTAGAACCGCATCCTGCCCGTGCCGCACTTGGGACACGCGCAACCGGAATCGCGGCTGCCGAAGAGTTTGTCGCATGAGAGCAGTTCGGAGGTAATCTCCCGCGTGTACGCCTCTATCTTTTTGCGGAAGGTATCGGCGGACAGCTCCCCACGCTCGATGCGTGCCAGTTCCTTCTCCCATTCGCCTGTCATGGCGACATCGGCGATGCGCATCGTCTTCACCACGGAATTGAGTGCAAGCCCCTTTTCGGTGGGGACAAGCAATTTCTTGCAGCGTTCCATGTAATCGCGCTTGAAGAGCGTTTCGATGATGGAGGCGCGTGTGGCGGGAGTACCGATGCCGCAGTCCTTCATCGCCTGCCGCAGTGCGTCATCCTCGATTTCCTTGCCCGCCGTTTCCATTGCGGACAGCAGGGTGGCTTCGGTATGTAGCGGCTTGGGCTTGGTCTTCCCTTCTGTGATGGAAGAGGCTTTCAGTGTCAGCGTGTCGCCTTCCTGCCAGCCGGGAATGGTGGTTTCCTCCTTGTTTTCCTCGCCATAGACAGCACGCCATCCGGCTTGCCTGATGACGCTGCCTTTCACGGTAAACTCCACTCCGGCACATTCCGCCATGACAGCGGTCACGTCCTTGACGCATTTTTCAGAGAATGCCTCGACCATGCGCCCGGCAATCATCTGATAGATGGTATTGTCCTCTTTGGAGAGGAAGAGCGGTTTCTCACCCGTGACGAGTAGGGCATGGTGGTCTGTCACCTTGCCGCCGTCTACGCTGCGGCGTGTCGGGATGGCTTTTGCCCGCACCTTGTCTTTCCATTCGTGCTGTGTGCCGATGAAAGCGAGCAGTTTGGGAATTTCGGCAAACACGTCTTCGGGGATGTAGCGGCTACCCGTTCTCGGATAGGTTATCAGCTTCTTCTCGTAGAGCTTCTGCGCGATTTCAAGCGTCTGCTCCGCCGTGAAGCCGTGCTTGGCGTTGGCTTCTTTCTGAAGCGTGGTCAGGTCGTACAGCAACGGGGTATCCTCCGTTTTCTCCTTGCGCTCGGCTTTCGTTACCGTTGCGAAGCCTGCCGCCTTTACCTTATTATATAGCTCCGTTGCCGGTTCTTTCGACTTCCATTTTTCAGAGGATGAGAATTTCACGACCTTGCCGTCGCAACCGTCCGTTGCGATATGGAGTTGCCAGAAGGCTTCGGGCGTGAAGCGGCGGTTCTCCCAGTAGCGTTCACATACCATAGCCAACGTTGGTGTCTGCACCCGCCCCACGGAGTATGTGCCGTGTCCGGCGGCGATGGAGAGAGCCTGCGTGCCGTTGATGCCCACGAGCCAGTCGGATTCGCTTCGCGCTTTGGCGGCGAGGTATAGGTTGTCATACTTGCCGCCGTCTTCGAGGTTGCGCAATCCCTCGCGGATAGCCTTGTCGGTGAGCGAGCTTATCCACAGGCGCACGAAAGGAGTGGTACTGCCCGTGTAGTGGTAGAGGTAGCGGAAGATAAGTTCACCCTCGCGTCCGGCATCGGTTGCCACGATGATTTGGTCGCTGGTGCCGAACAGCCTTTTGATTGTTTTTATCTGCGACACCACGCCGCTATCGGGCTTGTAGCCTTTCTCCGTCCTGACCTGACGGGGGACGAGCGTGAAGGTGTCGGGGATAATCGGGAGGTTGTCACGGACGAAACCGCGCACGCCGTAGCCATCGGGCATGGCGAGCTGGACAAGGTGTCCGAATGCCCATGTCACGGCATAGCCGCCTCCCTCGAAATATCCTTCCTCTCTCTTTGTCGCGCCCACGATGCGGGCGATTTCACGTGCCACGGAGGGCTTTTCTGCAATGATTGTCTTCATGTTTTCTTGCTTTTTTGTTGATACTTTGGATTTTATTTTGGATTCAGTGGCGGACACGGGATTACATTTTCATGCCTTTGTTGTTCTTCTTTTTCGGCTTCTCCTGCTGCTGTTGCTGGCGGTCGTCCTTTGGGGCGGTCTGACCTTTCTGCAAAGGCTCTTTCAGGTTCTTTGTCGCCTCGTTGGTTTTGCCCTCGTTGTTCACCGCCACCTGTGTGCGGCTCTCGTTGGACGGGGCGACCTGCTGGGCGTTGTCGGGGTTCGTTTCGTAGCGGTACGGGCGGCCCTTCTCCGGGTTGAACTTGATATACATCGTGGCATGGAAGCCCTGCTTGTCGGTCACGTTCTCCAGTTTCACGGCTTTACCCGCCACGTAGTCGGCTTTCTGCTTGTCGGTGAAGTTCACGCCGCTCCATTTGCTGATGGGGCGGATGCTGCCGTCCTCGTTCATCCACGTGTTGCGGCGTTGCTCCTTCTTGGTCTGTGCGGCATTTTCCCCGCCTTGCGCCTGACTTTTCGAGGTGTCACCTTTGGCTTCCTGCGTCTGTGCGGTACGGGGCGACCTTCCGGTTCCCGGCACGAACTCCACGCCGCGCTGCTCCACGTTCACTTGAAGGGTGGTGACGAACTTCCTGCCGTCGTTGCGCTCGATGAGCTTGTCGCGCACGGGCAGTCCGGCGCGGAGCATGTCCTGCTCCTGTTTGGTGATTTCCGTCTTGCCGATGCGCTCCGGGATGCGCACCTTGTTTGCCGGAATGTCCGTGATTTCATTCGTCTTGCGGTCGATGCTGATGTAGGAGGGGATGATTTCGCCCGTTTCCCTGTCCACAATGTCCACGACCCTGCCGAGGTTGCCCGTTTCGCGCAGGTTCTTCCGGTCATCGTCGGAGAATTTGTGTTCCTTGTACTCATCTAACTTCTGCTCCTTGCGGATGAAGTGCGGCACGAGGCTGACATTTCCCTCGCCGTCCTTCTTGAAGGAGAGGCGGGCGTCCAGCTCGAATGATTCGCCGCCGAAGGTGGGCTTGACCTTTACCAAGTCGGACTTGCCGTAGTGGAGCATCTTCGTAAGGTCTCCGGACTTTTCAAGGTCGTCACGCTTCACGCCCCATCTGTCCTCCAGCTCCTGCCAGTTGATTTTGCTCTCGTTGATGGGTTGGTAGCCCTGTCTGCCCTGCGTCTGTTGCGGGCTTTCCTGCTGTTCTTTCTGTTGTTCCATGTTTTCCTGTTTTTGAGGTTCTTGTTTCTCTGTCTTTTGTGCCGCCATCTCTTCCTGCACCTGCTGTTGATAAGGGAAGGTGTCGATTTTGTGCGGTGCAAGGATTTGTTTGTTCTGGTACGGATGCTGAAGCAGGTCTTTCATCACGCCAAGCATGGAATCCACTTGGTCTGCCGCGATGCGGTAGAAACCGAAGCGGCTGGGTTCCTTGCACTGCCGGAAGAAGTTCTTGAAGAAGTTGTCCAGCACGTCGCCGTGTCGGTCGAATTGCAGGAAACTCTGCGCGTTCTCAGCTTTCGCAGGGGTACGCTTGGGTGTGTCGTCTGCATTCAGCCCGGCTACCACGCTGATCTCGCCCGTCTTCTCGTCACGGACTACCAGCACGTCCTTTTCGTCTTTTTTCTTTGCCATTTGAAAAATGTTTTAATGGGTTATTTATGAAAGAAATTATGGATACGAGCCTTGTAGAAGGCTATATCTTCTTTTTTGAAGTCCTTGATATGGTTGGAAAGGAATGTCAGCACATCCTCCTCGCTGTAATAGGTTTTCTTGCCCAGTGTCTTGTAGGGCAATGCGCCGACACTGCGGTAGCGTTGCAGTGTGCGCTTGCTTATCTGGAGCAGCATGCACAAATCCTGATTGTCGAAAAGGCGGATGCTTTCCGTGATAGTAGGCTGTTTCCCCTCAGCCTTCATCGCCAGCAGCAGTTCGTCCTGACGGTCGAGCCGTTCCATCAGCTTCTGCATCCAGCCCTCGAAGTTGTTTCGTGTGAGCAGTTCCATGACCTATGTCCTCCTTCCTTTTGGTTTGCCGCCAGTGCGCAGCGTGTGGTTGCGTTTCAATTCCTGCGGTGTCGCCGCGTCCTCGTTGACGGCACACGCTTCAAGCAGGCGGTCTATTTCCGACTGCCGGTAGCGGCATTTACCGCGAAGCACGACATAACCGATGCGTTGCTCGCTGCGCATACGCTGGAGGGTGCGGGTACTCACGTTAAGCAGGTGCGCCGCCTCGCGTGTGGTGAGCAACCTGTCGGGCGATGCCGCTTTCTTGTCGCCGGAGGCGGCACGGACGTGTGCCGCAATCTCCGCTATCTGTTCCGTCAATGACCGGAAGGCAGAACTTTCCATCGTTATCACTTTCATATTCAGTCCTTTCTTTTTGTTTCTGCAGCAAAAATCGGCAATAAACAAAAGGGGCTTTAACAACTCACTACGTGACTCACGTAAGATTTTTACGGAAGATGGCTCCGTAACCCGGTCAAACGGCGCAACAGGCAGCCTTTCAGCGGAAAACGGCACGTGTTCAGGACCGTACCGTTACCTTTGCGGGCAAACCGATAATTGCATGAATATGGAAATAGTATCTATCGAGAAAAAGACTTTCGAGATGATGGTGGCGGCATTCGGCGCACTCTCGGAGAAGGTCGCCGCCCTGAGGCGCAAAAGCGACACGAGGCGCATGGAAAGATGGCTCACGGGCGAGGAAGTCTGTAGGCAGTTGAGAATAAGTTCGCGCACGTTGCAGACGCTGCGCGACAGGCGGCTTATCGGCTACTCGCAGATAAACCGCAGGTTTTATTACAAGCCGGAGGAGGTGAAGCGGCTGATACCGCTTATCGGCACGCTCTATCCGCACGGCAGATGATTTGATTTATTCACCCACTGAATCCGAAGTTATGATGAACGAGAACAACGATGTTTTTACGATGGAAGACGAGCCGATAGCCTCTGTGGTGCAGGATATGCGCAAAGGCTCGAAATGGCTGTCCGCCTTTCTGGAAAGTTACCGTCCTCTGCTGGACGGGGAACGTTACCTGACGGACGGCGAGGTGGCGGAACTGCTCCGCGTAAGCCGACGCACATTGCAGGAATACCGCAACAACCGCGTGTTGCCCTTCATACTTTTGGGAGGGAAGGTGCTTTACCCGGAAACGGGGCTGCGTGAAGTGCTGGAAGCAAATTACCGCAAGCCGCTGGAGTGAGCGCGGTTGGCAAGAAAAAAGGAAACGGGCGACACTTTTTGTGGTGCTGCCCGTTTCCTTGTCTTATGTGGTATGCGCAATCAGCAGTACCCGGCTTTTCCGTTCTGTATGAACATCACGTATGCCTGCCGTTTCTCTTTGGCGAGAGCTTTTCCCACCAGCCATGTGCGGAACAGGTGGGTGTTGTAGGTGTTCAGCCGGAAGGCGACGGGGATGATGATTTCAAGCGCGTACACATCTGCGTACAGTCCGTTTTCAAGTTGCATGTAGCGGCACACCTCGTAGTCGTTAAGCACGTCCGACTTGCGGATGGCTTTGATGGCGGCGTTCACTGCCGGGACGGTCGTATGGAACAGTCCGGCGATTTCGGTGGCGGTCATCCACACGTCGTTACCGGTTACGCTGACCGCCTTGTCCTCTATGATGATTATGTCACGTTTCATGGCTTCTCTTTTTTAGATGGTGCAACCTGCAAATTCCTCAACACTGTTCAACCTTGCGGCAAGGTTCTTCATGTCCTGATTGAGTTTTTCTTTGGTTATCTTCGCGTAAATCTGCGTCGTCTTTATGCTCTTGTGTCCGAGCATGGAGCTGACGGTTTCGATAGGTACGCCATTAGAGAGAAATACCGTCGTGGCTGCCGTGTGGCGGCTCTGATGCCACGTGATATGCTTGGTGATGCCGCAACGCTTGGCGACGGCACGGATACCGGCAAGGCACGTGTTATAATGCGGGACGGGGAATATCTTGCCGTTCTCGCACAGCCCACGGTATTTGCCGATTATGCGGTTGGCGATGTCAAGCAGGCGGATGTTGGACACCACGCCCGTTTTCTGGCGGTTGATGTTTATCCACTCGTGTTCGTCGAAGTAGGTGCGGATATTCTCTTCCGTGAGGTTGCGCATATCCGAGAACGACAACCCGGTGAAAGCGCAGAACAGGTAGAGGTCACGGTACAGTTCCTGTTTGGCGTTTTTCAGTTTCCCGTCCATCAGCAGGCGTATTTCCTCTTTGGTCAGAAAACTGCGTGTTGTTTCCTCCTTCTTGATTTCATACTCGCGGAACGGGTCGCGTGTCAGCCACTCGTTGTTGATGGCGATGAACACCATCGTCCGTAGCGGGCAGACGTACAGCCACACGGTATTGGTGCAGCAGTGTTTGTCCGTGCGCAGGAACATCTCGAAGTCGGAGATGAAAGCGGGGGTAAGCTCTTTCAGTGCGATGTCCTTCACATGGTAGCGGATGTCGAGGAACTCTTGCAGGTGCTTGTAAACGATACGGTACTTTTCCAGTGTACCTTTTGCTTTCATGCCTGCTTCCACCTGTTTCTCATAGTCCTCATTGTGACGACGGTACACCTGCATCAGCGTGTGGTAGCGGTGTTCCAGTCCGAGAAAAGCGTTCTTCACCTTCTCAGCCGTGACGAAGTTGTCACGTTCCATGATTTCCTGATAGTGCCTATTGATGCGCACCCGCATCTTGTCAAGCATACGGTTCGTTTCGAGTGCCGCCGCGCTTCTGCCTGTGACACGTCCACCTTTGGTGTCCCACAGTTTCGGATCGACTGTCAGCTTGCAGCTGAACTGCGTCTGGCTGCCGTCCACCGTGATGCGTCCCATGACGGGTACTGTCCCGTCCTTTTTCACTACCTGACGCTTGAGGTAATAGATTACTGAAAATGTACTCTTCATCGTCCTTAATTTTTTGGTTTCAAAATTAGTTGGTGAAGAGTCCGGTGTCGGTACGCAAAACGGAGAGGAACGGCGCAATCTTTTTCCGTAACCGGATTTTTCGCGTGAGTTGTCGGTAACTCACTATTCCTTAGTGTCTTGTTTCGCCCTCCGTGCCCGTTTGTCGCATTTTCGGGCATGGTTACGAACAAGTAACGTTGCGGCGTCAGGATTTGGCTTCGGCAGGGATTGTAATGGCTTCACGAATTATCGCCACTTCAACTAAAACCCTTGTAACTCAATTCTATCACTATATCTTTCCGCATTTCACTTTTTTGTAGTAACTTTGTATCGCAAATTAACTTAAAAGCTTAAATATATTTATATCATGTGGTTCTATCACGTTGTTGCTTTCCTAACGGTAGCGATATGGGGGTCTACTTTCATATCCACCAAAGTATTGATACAAAGTGGCATTTCACCAGCAGAAGTGTACACATTGCGTTTCTTAATAGCCTATGTGCTGATGTTATTGTTTTTTCATAAGCATATTTTTGCACGTACATGGAAAGATGAATTGCTGATGGCAGGACTGGGTTTGACAGGCGGAACGGTGTTCTTTTTGGCACAAAACGTGGCGCTGGGTTATTCGACAGCTATGAACGTGTCGCTCATTGTGTGTTCGTGTCCGCTGTTTACCATGCTGCTTCATCGGATATGGTTCAGAAGTGAACCGCTTGGCAAGTGGCAAATCATTGGTACAGCCTTTTCGTTTGTGGGAATGGCAGCCGTAGTTCTCAACGGTCAATTGGTGCTTAATCTTTCTCCACTCGGTGATTCTTTGGCTTTGTTAGCTTGTATCAGTTGGGCAGTGTATTCGCTATTGCTCAAAAAAGCCAATGAGAAATATCCAACCACCTTCATTACCCGTAAGGTATTTTTTTATGGTTTGCTCACCGTGTTGCCTTATTATGCTTTCGAACCTGGCTTTCCCAGTATTGAGACATTGATGCAACCTAAGATTTTGTACAATCTCTTGTTCCTTGGAGCAATCGCTTCTATGCTCTGTTTCTGGTTGTGGACGTGGGTGATGTTGCGCTTAGGAGCATTGCAGGCTACTAATTATGTGTATGTGAACCCTGTTACTACAATTATCTTTGCAGCATGGATATTACACGAGGAGATAACTGTTTATTTTGTTGTGGGAACGGCATTGATATTAACGGGTTTGTATCTAAGTAGTCGAAAACAACCTTTACGTTTCGGAAAATCCATATAACGGAGTTGCGATGACGTATGTGCTGAGCCTGTTGTTAGGTGTATTCACGGTGGTGGAACTGAACTGTGAAAACCTTTTCGATTGTCAACACGACAGTCTGAAACATGATGAACAGTTTCTGCCTACTTCTGATTATCATTGGACACCACATCGTTATTGGACTAAGGTAAACCGTATAGGGCAAACCATTCTTTCTTGTGGCGAGTCTACCAACGAGTGGTCGCTGCCCGATATGGTGGGTTTGTGCGAGGTAGAGAACGATAGTTGCCTCGTTGCATTGACACGCCGTTCGCTTTTACGTCATGCTCGATATGAGTATGTGATGACACATTCGCCCGATGAGCGTGGCATTGATGTGGCATTGTTGTATAGTCCATTCTCGTTCCAATTGCTTGATTGGCATGCCATTCCTATTCATCCTGTTAAGGATATGCGCCCTACACGAGATGTATTGTATGCGAAAGGAAGGGTTGTGACGGGTGATACGTTGCACGTCTTCGTAGTTCATGCACCCAGTAGGATGGGAGGAGAAACCTTTACCCGAAGTCATCGACGAATTGTGGGCAATATTTTGTTGCAAGCGATTGATTCCATACGGTCAGTATCTACTCGCCCTCGCATCTTGGTGATGGGCGACTTCAACGATTATTCATCTGATGAGAATATCTTGAGGCTTGTTCAAAGTGGGCTTGTTGAAGTGTCGGCAAATGCGAAGGGCACACACGGAGCAAAAGCAACTTATCGCTTTCGGGGCGAGTGGGGTAGTTTAGACCATATCTTTTTGGATAAGTCTTCTGCGGCATTGGTACAAGAATGTTATGTTCACGATGCGCCATTCTTGTTAGAGAAGGATGAAAAATATGGAGGAGTGAAGCCCCGTCGCAATTATCAAGGACCCCGTTATCTCAATGGATTTAGTGATCATCTGCCCTTAGTGATGCGTATCAACTGGCAAAAGTAAAGGCTGTGGTGTACCTCTTTTGGCGTTTTTCTATTTTTATTCCCTTGTTGTATGAAAAAATAGTATTACTTTTGTAGCGTATAGTGGGAACAGATACCTGTGGTTTGTAGCGCTTGTTCCAAGAGAAAATAAATTCATCCTCTCCAATAGTCATACAAAATGGATGCAGAATTGTGCATAGAAATGAAGAGGAATAACAGAAAACGATAAATAAAGCTATGTTTGAGAATTTAAGTGAAAGATTAGAACGATCATTCAAAATACTGAAAGGTGAGGGAAAAATCTCTGAAATTAACGTTGCAGAGACTTTGAAAGATGTCCGTAGAGCTTTGTTGGATGCCGATGTGAACTATAAGGTAGCAAAGAACTTTACCGATAAGGTGAAGGAAAAAGCCTTGGGTATGAATGTGCTAACGGCTGTGAAGCCTGGTCAATTGATGGTCAAGATAGTGCATGATGAGTTGGCAGAGCTGATGGGCGGTGAAGCTGTAGGACTTCAGTTAGATAGCAAACCCGCCATTATCTTGATGTCTGGCTTGCAAGGTTCGGGTAAGACAACCTTTACAGGTAAGTTGGCGAACATGCTAAAGACGAAGCAAAAGAAGAATCCTCTGTTGGTAGCATGTGACGTATATCGTCCTGCTGCCATTGAACAGTTAAAGGTTGTTGGCGAACAAGTGGGTGTAGAAGTGTACAGCGAGCTTGATAATAAAGATGTTGTAGCTATTGCACAGCAAGCCATTCAGCAAGCCAAAGCCAAAGGCAACGATGTCGTTATCGTCGATACGGCTGGTCGATTGGCTGTCGATGAGGAGATGATGAATGAAATCTCTCAACTCAAAAATGCCATTCATCCTGATGAAACCTTGTTCGTTGTTGACTCAATGACAGGTCAGGATGCGGTAAATACCGCCAAAGAGTTTAATGACCGACTGGACTTTGACGGTGTGGTTCTTACCAAGTTGGATGGTGATACGCGAGGTGGTGCAGCCCTCTCTATTCGTACAGTGGTTACCAAACCCATTAAGTTTGTAGGAACTGGTGAGAAAATGGATGCCATCGACGTGTTCCACCCTGATCGTATGGCAGACCGAATATTAGGCATGGGCGACATCATTTCTTTGGTAGAGCGTGCTCAAGAGCAGTTTGATGAAGAAGAAGCGAAACGCTTGCAGAAGAAAATACAAAAGAACAAGTTTGATTTCAACGACTTCCTCAAGCAGATAGAGCAAATCAAGAAGATGGGTAACATCAAGGATTTGGCTGCCATGATACCAGGAGTTGGGAAGGCAATCAAAGATATTGATATTGATAACGATGCTTTCAAAGGCATTGAGGCTATCATCAAGAGTATGACTCCCAAGGAGAGAACGAATCCAGAAATACTCAATACCTCTCGCAGACAGCGCATTGCAAAGGGCAGTGGCACCAATGTTCAGGAGGTGAACCGATTAATTAAGCAATTTGACCAGACGCGTAAAATGATGAAAATGGTGACTGGAAACAAAATGGCTGGCATGATGAATCGAATGAAGGGTATGCCTAAAATGTGATCATAACAAAGAACGAAATAAATAGTAAAACGATGCAAAAGATTGACGGAAAAGCAACAGCTGCTGCTATCAAGGCAAAAATAGCTGAAGAAGTAAGACAACTGGTTGCCAAAGGAGGCAAGAGACCACACTTAGCAGCAGTTTTGGTAGGTCATGATGGAGGTAGTGAAACTTACGTAAGAAATAAGGTGTTGGCTTGCGAGGAATGCGGTTTTGAGTCTACGCTTATCCGTTATGAGGAAAATGTCACAGAAGAAGAATTGCTGAAGTGTGTAGATAAGCTCAATCATGATGATAATGTCGATGGCTTTATTGTTCAATTGCCTCTGCCAAAACATATCAATGAAGAGAAAATTGTGATGGCTGTGGACTATAAGAAAGACGTAGACGGGTTTCATCCCATTAATGTAGGCAGAATGTCCATAGGGCTTCCTTGTTTTATCTCTGCCACTCCGTTAGGCATCATGACATTATTACAGCATTACAATATTGATACAAACGGGAAAAAATGCGTCATTCTTGGACGAAGCAACATCGTTGGAAAGCCTATGGCACAGTTGATGATGCAGAAAGCGTATGGTAATGCGACCGTTACCGTTTGTCACAGTCAGTCGAAAAATATCAAACAAGAGTGTAGAGATGCCGATATTATCATTGCAGCAATAGGCGTTCCTAACTTTGTGACAGCCGATATGGTTAAAGAAGGTGCCGTGGTGATAGATGTAGGCACCACACGCGTGCCTGATAGTACACGCAAAAGTGGCTTCCGACTCAATGGAGATGTAAAGTTTGATGAAGTGGCTCCTAAATGTAGTTATATCACCCCAGTGCCTGGTGGCGTAGGTCCAATGACTATTTGTTCATTGATGACGAATACCTTGGCAGCTGGAAAGAAAGAATATTACCGATAATCGTTGCTCTAGCTTAGTCTTATTAAGCGGAGACTATCCATTGGCTTTGTCAGATTTTGAGTTTGGTTTATATGACTGTAGGCTCAAAATATGACAAAGCCAATTCTTTTTGAACTAACTAAAAACTAAAGAATAAAAGAACTTAAAATAGGGCTTAATTTCTGAATGTATGTCAATTTAATCCCTTGAAATGTAAAATATTTTCCTGATTATTTGTTTATTTACGTTTTTTTTCTTTACTTTGTAAATAGTATAATCAAGATATACACATTATTTACTTTAATTTTTAAAAGATGAAAAGATTAGGATTACTTTTAACAGCAGCTGCAGTGGCAGCATCTGTTTCGGCACAGACCGTGACAGAAAGCAAATCGTATGACAATGTTTACATTGGCATTAATGGTGGTGTAGCAACAAAATCAACGGGTCATAGTTGGATGGATAATCTTAACCCCAATGCGGGTCTCCGTTTAGGTCGTTATTTCACACCTGTATTTGGATTGACAGCAGAGAGCAATGCTTACTTCTCAAATAAGCCCTACGAATCTACTGGCACAGCTGTCAGAGTATTAAATACCAGTTTATTGGGTACTGTCAATCTCAGCAACTGGTTTGGTGGTTATCCTGGAGAGCCACGTGGATTTGAGGTTGTAGGACTCTTTGGTTATGGATGGGGACACCTCTTTGGTAATACAGAGGCTTACCACCAAATGAACCACGATAACTTGACTTCGAAAGCAGCTATCGACTTTGTATTCAATTTGGGTTCAAACAAGGCTTGGCAGTTCTATGTAGAGCCAGCTATTGTATGGGCTCTCAATGGAGATGGTACACAACCTATTGAGTATAACTTGAATAAATCATTCACACAGCTCAACTGTGGTTTCGTTTACAAGTTCCCTAACTCTAACGGAACCAATAACTTTACCATTGCCAAACTGCGCGACCAGTCTGAAATTGACGGTCTTAACGCCCAAATCAACAGCTTGCGTAACGACTTGAGTGGTAAGAATGCACAGCTCACCGACAAAGATCGTCAGATTTCTGACTTGCAAAAAGCACTTGATGATTGCAACAAACGCAAGGCTTATGTAAAGCCTGCTACCGCTACCAACCTGCAACCAACAGTATTGTTCCGTCAGGGACAGAGCGTTGTAGATCGTTCGCAGATGCCTAATATAGAGCTGATAGCCAACTATATGAAGAATCACAAGAGTGCTACTGTCACCATTAAGGGATATGCTTCACCCGAAGGTCCAACAGAACTTAACCAAAGATTGTCAGAAAATCGTGCCAAGAATGTGAAGAACCTGTTGGTAGACAAGTACAGAATTGCTCCTAATCGTCTCAAGACGGTAGGCATGGGTGAGACCAACAAGTTGTTCAAGGAACTTGACTTCAACCGTGTGGCTACATTCAACGATGACACCAATGTAGAATAACATTTGCATTCATTTTATAGTACAAATCCCGATGCTCTCTGTGAGTATCGGGATTTTTTAATCTTTACCGTGCTTGCGAGTCCCGAATTCTTCTTATCTTTGTGCTGTCTACCAACTTTTGGAGGGCAAAGACGTATATCCACAACCCATTAACATCCTACATATGAACCATCTTGATACTGTTGGTCGTTACACTTTCTTAGCAGAACCTTTCCATTGCGATTTCTCTGGTCGATTATTCCTTTCGCATTTAGGCAATCACCTGCTCAATGCAGCCGACTTTCATGCCCACGAACGAGGTTTCAGCATGACAGTTTTGCAGCCCATGCACAAAACTTGGGTGCTGTCGCGCTTAGCTATTGAGATGAACGAAATACCTTTGGCATACGACAAGTTTGAGGTGGAAACGTGGATAGAGCAGACGATGAAGTGGTTTACCTATCGTAATTTTTCTGTTCTTGGCAAAGGTGGCAAGGTGTATGGATATGGTCGAAGCGTCTGGGCGTTAATAGATACCGACACACGACAGCCTACTGACATTCTTGCCTTTGATGACGGACGGGTCAAACAGAGTACAAATGCCAAAAAACTGTGTCCTATTGATGTTGTTTCGAGAGTCAAAATGACCGACAATATTCAGCGATGGCATACTCTCGTTACAACGTATAGCGATGTGGACATGAATGGACACATCAACAGTGTAAAGTACATCGAGCATTTGTTAAATCTTTGGTCCATGACCTTTCATGCCACGCACCCCATCAAGCGCATTGATGTGGCGTATGTCGCTGAAGCCTATGGAGGCGATACTTTACATTTCGATGTCGAGACGTTGGACGAGCTCTCCTATGCGGTGCGCATTGTAAGGCAAGCAAAGGAGCAGACTATGGAGCAGGAGGTCTGCCGATGCAAGGTGCAATTTACCGAAACACTCCATCCAAAAAAGCTGTAGTTGAGGACTTATTTTTTCAGAATAATTTTTACAAATGGCTCTCCATATTTCGCATATTTCTGAACAGAGTCTCACTTGTTGCAAAATATCGTGGTATTTTGGAAGTTTGTTAAGTAGCAGTCAATAAATGAGTTACAAGGATATATCGTTGAGAAAGCCCTAAAAACTCATTGTTTTTGTGCCTTATCACAGCTTTTTAGCCCATTTGTTACATGCACTTTGTGCCTCTATTTGCATGTTATAGCGCCATTAACTCATGTATATAGCTAGTCGAAGTCATGTTTCCAAGGTAAAAAAGCGATATTTTACGATTTTTTGTCCCCATATTTTTTCTAAAACAGCACATTCAGAAGTGTTAAATTTTGGCACTTTTTCTTGACATTTCTCCAAACACATAAAGGCATCCTCCGTTGCTCCCCAACGGTTGGCTCATTGTTTATGTTGCAACTTTCAGTGTAGATATTCGGTCTCTTGCGTAAAAAGCCGTATCTTTGTAGCAGCAATTGGTTCTGAATGAATCAGACGAAAAGGGAATCGGGTGCAAATCCCGAACAGTCCCGCTGCTGTGAGCAGTCGTTTTTTGGACATCACATCGTGTTGCCACTGACATTTTTTCGGGAAGGCAAGTGTATGTCCAGCTGCGAGTCAGAAGACCTGCCGTTGCTATTCATCGCTATTGTGTTTCGCGGAAAGCCAATAGTGCATTGTTGATGTAGTAAGGTTCCATGCCCAGAATAATTATCATACTGATTTGTTCAGTTGTGTGTTTGCATGCCAATGCCCAAACCGATTCGTTGACGCATCGGGTGCATACGTTGGATACAGTCATCGTGTCCGAGGGGCGACGCATACGAAGTATGCAGAGCACATCGCCCGAACACGTATTGCAGCACAGCGATTTGCAGCGCATGGGGGTATCCACGATGGCGGATGCCTTGCACCGTATACCGGGAATTACCTTGCGTGATTACGGTGGAGCGGGTGGTATGAAGACGGTGTCGGTGCGTGGCTTCGGTACACAGCACACGGGAGTGAGCTACGATGGCGTGATGCTCAGCAACATGCAGACAGGCGACATCGACCTTTCGCGCTATTCGTTGGCACACGTGTCGCAAATCATGCTCACCATAGGTGACAATGCGGATATTTTTATCCCTGCCCGACAAGTCACAACGCCTGCCGTGCTGTCCATAGAAACCATGGGTGGCAGTCGTGCCGACCGTCGTCCGCATTTCGACGCACAACTTGGGGTAGGGTCGTTTGGCTATCTTCATCCGTCGCTTCGCTACGAACAAAACGTGTCGCAGCCTTTGCGCTTTTCAGTCATTGCCGATTATGTTTCTGCCAACAACAATTATCCTTATACCTTGCGCAATGGCACGTTGAAAACACGACAGACACGCAGCAACAGCAGGATGCAGGGTGGACATGTCGAAGGAAATGTGGCTTGGATGCCAAAAACTAACCAACTGCTCAAGGTCAAGGCTTACTACTATGACAACCACCAGCAGCTACCTGGAGTGGTGCGCTATTACGCCAACGAGAGTAGCGAGCTGCTTGATACCCGCAACTACTTTGTGCAAGCACAGTATCTGTGGCAGGTCAACCGCTTTTTTAGGATGAAATGGCTGGGCAAGTGGGATAAGTCAAACATCTCGTATCGGGAGAGTAGAGCGCATAGTGGTCCTATGGATGCCGATTATCATCAAGGCGAAGCCTACACATCGCTTTGCTTGTTGTTCAGTCCTGACAAGCATTGGGCATTGAGTTATGCCGCCGATTATGCCTATCACCAGTTGCATAGCAGTTTGACGAACGACATACAGCCCTATCGACACAGTGTGTGGCAAAGTTTAACCGCAAAATATCAGTTGCAAAGACTGACAGCGCAAGCTCGTCTGTTAGGCTCGTTTTATCAGAACGGCGCACGTGCAGGAACGGCTGCCGACAACCAAAAGCGACTCAGTCCGTCGTTGTCGTTGTCATGGGCACCATTTCCTCATCAACCTCTGTATGTGAGGGCATCGTATAAAAACATCTTCCGAATGCCTACCTTCAATGAAAATTACTTCTTCAGATATGGCAGCAAAGACCTTAAACCCGAGCAGACCGACCAGTTGAACGTGGGAGTTACCGTTGACAAGTCGTTGCCGCATGTACAGTTGTGGGCTACTTTGGACGGCTATCTGAACCATGTAACCGATAAAATAGTGGCAGTGCCTTATAATTTGTTTGTGTGGCGAACGGTCAATGTGGGCAAGGTGCGCATTGTGGGCATCGATGCCATGCTGCGAACCACATGGCGTGCCAATGCCCAGCACACCTTGATGTTGATGGCCAACTACAGCTATCAGCGAGCTGCCAATCGCACCTTGGCATCGTCACCTTATTATAATTATCAGATAGCCTATGTGCCTCTGCACGCTGGCGGTTGTTCGCTCAATGCGCAAAACCGCTGGCTCAATCTTACGTTGCAATGGGTGGGGGTAGGTGGAAAATGGCTCAACAACCAACACCATGACGGGTCGTACCTGAAAGGATATCAGGAATGGAGCTTGACGGCATACCGCACGTTTCGGGTGTGTCAGTATCCATTGCAGTTGCGAGCCGACCTCAAGAATATTTTTAATCAGCAATATCAAATTGTGGCAGGCTATCCAATGCCTGGCATCCATGCAGAAATAACAATGAATTATCAATTTTAATCACTCAAAAATGAAAAAGTATTTATTAAGTTTGGCAGTACTCCTCATGGGAGTTAGTTTGTTTACCTCGTGTGAGGATGACGATGATGACGTAAATCCACGGGATTTGAAAAAAGTAACCCATGCGGCTTATGTTGTGAATGCTGGTCTGCAGTCGGCAGGTTCTACAGGAACACTCACACGCGTGGACATGGAAACGTGGACTACCGCACAGAATGTGTTTAGTCAGGTGAATGGGCGCAACCTTGGAGTAACGGTTAACGATGCTATTATCTATGGCTCGAAAATGTACATCGTGGTAGATGGTGAAGGCTCGGTAGAGGTAGTTGACAAAAATACCCTTCACGCCATCAAGCGCATTGAGTTGCAAAAACTCCTACGCGACAATAAGGGCAAGTCGCCTCGTCGTGCCGTGGCAGCCAACGGTAGTGTGTATGTAACCACCTTTGGTGGTGTGGTAGCAGCCATTGATACCGCGAGTCTTGGACTGAAGAAGACCTATCAGGCTGGTTCGTTCCCTGATGGCATTGCCTATCACAACGGCAAATTGTATGTCTGCAACAGCGACTATGGCAAGGGAAAAGGCAATCTGTCGGTGATTGATGTGGCATCGGGCGATACAACGATGATTGTCAACGAGCATCTCACCAATCCTGTAGCAGCCAAGTTCATCGGATCCGATCTTTATGTATTGCATGCCGGGAGCTACGATAAGAATTGGAATCAGACAGGAGCAGGTGTCATGAAAGTGGTTGGCAAGCAGGTCACCAAGGTGAGCGATGCTACCTTAATGGCAGTGAATGACAAAAGAGGGGCAGAAAAAATCTACACCATCAATGCGCCCTACACCAACCCAGCCACTCCTGTGACCTACAATGTGTACGATGTGCGTACGGGAAAGACCGCTACCTTTACCACCACTAAGGTGGACGCACCATCGGCGATAGCGGTAGACCCAGTTACGGGCTATGTCTACATCATGTCATACAAACTGAATCCAGAGACCCATCGTGCTGATTATGGCGGTGCAGGCTATGTAAATGTGTACAACGCATCGGGCAAGTTGCTGCACACCTTGGCAATAGGAGTAGGAGCTACGGGCATGGTGTTCGACTACCAATAAGGCAACTCGAAAGGGATAGGGCGTTTATCGTAACGCAACCTTCCTGAAATGTTCACACTCGCCACCTGAAATATCATGGTTTCGGGTGGCGAGTTGTTGATAGGGGTGGGGTTGTGCAAATGCGCTTGTCAATTTGTTCGTTTGTGATTTGTTTTAGTTATCTTTGCAGAAGACTAAATTTGAACAATCTTTCGATATGAAGAAAACAATCTTGATGAGCGTATGCCTGTGGTTGCTTGCAGCCATGGGATATGCGCAAAGTGCGCCAAACATGGCAAATTACAGTGTGATTCCTTTGCCACGACAAATCAATATGGTGAAGAGTAAGGGCTTTGTGCTGACCCCTCAAACCCGAATTGTGTACCCAGCATGTGACAGTGTGTTGAAGAAAGATGCCGAATTATTGGCATCTTACATCTTTGAACTCACGGGTTTGCAACTCAAAGTGGCGACCAGTGCTACCGATGCACACAATATTGAGTTGTGTACGGGATTGCCACATCCCAATAAGGAGGCGTATAGCATGCGTGTTTCCGCACAAAAAATAACCATTCAGGGGGCGTCTGCCGCCGGCACTTTTTATGGCATACAAACTTTGCGAAAGGCAATTCCTTTGAATGGAGAGGGAAAAGTGGTGTTTCCAGCCGGCGAGATAATAGATTATCCGCAATATGCTTATCGGGGTGCGATGCTCGATGTGGCACGCCATTTCTTTGGGGTAGATGCTGTCAAAACCTTTATCGACATGCTTGCCTTGCACAACATCAATAACTTTCATTGGCATTTGACCGATGATCAGGGTTGGCGCATTGAGATAAAAAAATATCCGTTGCTGACCCAGAAAGCAGCATTCCGACCCGAAACGACTATCGGACACACGGATAAGAAGGATGGCAAACCCCATGGAGGTTATTACACGCAGCAACAAATAAAAGAAATAGTGCAGTATGCTGCCGAGCGTCACATCAACATCGTGCCCGAGATAGATATGCCGGGACACATGGTGGCGGCCTTGTCGGCTTACCCCAAGTTAGGATGTACGGGCGGTCCGTACAGCGTACGCACAGAGTGGGGCATTGCAGAGGAGGTACTTTGTGCCGGCAACGACAGCACTTTGCAGTTTGCCAAAGACGTGATTGCCGAGGTGATGCGGCTCTTTCCCAGTCCGTATATCAATATTGGAGGCGATGAGTGTCCAAAGAAATCGTGGCAAAACTGTGCCAAATGTCAGGCGAAGATTCAAAGTTTGGGACTTGTTACCGATGCACAGCACACCAAAGAGCAACGTTTGCAAAGCTACTTCATGACCGAAATGGCGAATTTTATCACCCAGCATGGACGAAAAGTGTGTGGCTGGGACGAGATTTTGGAAGGTGGTGTGGCACCTAACGCAACGGTGTTGTCGTGGCGAGGCATTCAAGGAGCTGAACAGGCTGCACGCTTGGGACACGATGCCATTATGTGTCCTACCTCGAACATGTATTTCGATTATTACCAAACCGAAGACAGAGCCAACGAGCCTGTGGCTTTCAATGCCTATCTGCCCATTGAGAAGGTGTATGCTTTCCAGCCTGTTCCCACCTCGCTGACGCCACAACAGGCAAAACATATCATTGGTGTGCAAGCCAATCTGTGGACAGAGCAGGTAAAAACGCTATCGCACATAGAATATATGATGTTGCCACGGTTGGCAGCAGCGTGCGAGGTGCAGTGGTCGAGCGAGCAGGAGAAGGATTATGGTAGCTTCTTACAGCGATTGCCTCACATGCTGCAACTCTACAAAGCCTGCGGCTATCGGTATGCTGAACATTATTTCACGGTGAGCACCGTGCTGACACCATCGCCCAAAGGGCAAGCCATGGAGGTGGCTTTCAGTGCACCGGGGAAGTCGAAAATCTACTACACCACTGATGGAAGTGAGCCAAATGAGCAAAGCAAACCGTACAAAAAGCCCTTTTACCTCAAGCGATCTGCCACCATTAAAGCCATAGCTTATAGCGATAGTCTGCACAGTGATGTGACCAAGGAGCAAATCATTGTTCACAAAGCCATGATGAAACCCGTTCGTTTTTGCACGCCACCTAACCATGCTTATCAAGGAAATAGTCCACAAGAGCTGGTGAACGGATTGCTGGGCAACACTTCGTTTCACTCTGGACGCTGGGTAGGATTTGTGGGAAATGATATGGACATCATCATCGATCTGCAACGCAAGATGCCCATTAAGAGTGTATCGGTACGCACACTCACCGAACAATCTAACTGGATATTCCCCGATCGAGGCGTTTCCTTATTGGTGTCTGACGATGGAGAGCATTTCAAGGAGGTGTTTGCGGATACTAAACAATCGCTTCCGCACGTTGTGCCACCCAGTGTAAACACGCAGAAAATAACGCTTGAAAACGTAAAAGCACGGTATCTACGCATCAAAGTGTTGTCCGAACACAGTATGCCTCAATGGCATTATGGCTATGGACAGACCGCCTTCTTGTTCGTAGACGAGGTGATAGTGGAGTGAGCTAACCCCAAAAAGCGGCAAGTGTGTTGCATCAAAAAGTGACACGCTTGCAACTTTGTGAATATTGTTTGCGTCTTATGTTTGAATGTGATGAGGAATTTATCGCATAAAATAAAAAAAATAAGACAAGTAATATTTATTGTTTATCCATAATACGAACCGTATGAAAAGAAAAATCTATTGTATATTAGCAGTGTTCACACTCTTGTTATTTGCTTCGTGTGCTTGCACAAAAAGAGATAGGAAGAGCGAACGGAAAATCACACAGTCGAGTAAAATCAAGTATTTTAAGAATGTGAACATAGAGGGTTGCTATAATGTTTATTTTGAGCAAGCCGATTCAGCAAGCATTCGTTTTAAGGGAAGTGAGAAAGCTATTCAGCAATTAAGAATCACATGTGATGGTAACACGTTGGATATTAAGAGGAAAGAAAAAGATAAATGGTTGAATTTTTGCAACCAAGAGGATGTTGATATCTACATCACATCTCCCGATTTGGTTTCTGTTTACTTAAAAGGTACGGGCGAATTTGAGGTTCATAAGCGTTTAGATACGGATACGTTGTCTGTCTCATTAATGGGTACAGGAGACATTGATATAAAGGATTTGATTTGTGATAAGGTGAAGGTCAATCTAAAAGGTACGGGCGATATAAACATTAAAAATGTAATTACATCACAAGCGTTTGTTTCGCTCTTGGGTACAGGAGACATTAAGGTGCATTTTGAAAAATGTCAGTGGGCACAGTGTAGTTTGCAAGGCACAGGAGATATTGATGTGTCGGGGACGGTTAACACATATAAAGAGAAAATACAAGGCACAGGTAGTATTGACACCGATGACCTGCACATCCTTTCTAAATAGAGAAAAGCAAAGCTGAAAAGGGCGGAATAATTGAAAGTTCCGCCCTTTTTTCAATTATATATCTTACCTTTGCATAAGATAGGCTGCGCCTCAACAAAGAAAGTAAGCTTTCTCTGTCTTCAGCTTGCGCTACCTTTGCAAAAGATAGGCTGCGCCTCAACAAAGAAAGTAAACTTTCTCTGTACATGTATTAAAATAGAAAAAATGAAATATGCTATCATAGCAGCAGGTCAAGGGTCAAGGTTAAGTAGTGAGGGTGTGTTCTTGCCTAAACCACTCGTTAAGGTGGGAAACGAATGTTTGATAGACCGACTGCTACGTATCTTTGTAGCAAACCATGCGGACGAAATCATCGTGATTTGCAACGAGGAGATGACCAACGTGCAAACTCATTTACGATCGATACAACAAAAAGGACTAAATGGTGAGCCTATTGCGCTGAAAATAGTGATAAGAAGTACACCAAGTTCTATGCACAGTTTGGCTGAGATGCGCCCTTTATTAGAAGATGCGCCCTTTTGTTTAACTACGGTAGATGCCATTTTCGAAGAAAATACATTCATGACCTATGTTCAGGGGTTCAAGAAAGCCTTGCAACAGGGTGTAGATGCCTATATGGGTGTGACTAAATTTGTAGATGATGAGAAGCCGTTGTTTGTAGAAACCGATGAGTCAATGCGTGTATTGGGCTTTCATGATGAGGGTAGTGTTCGTTACAAATATGTTTCGGCAGGCATTTACGGACTGCATCCGCATATCTTCGACATCTTACAGCGTTGCATTCAGCGTGGCGAACAACGCATGCGTAATTTTCAACGAGCACTCATTGGCGAGCAATGTACTGTAATGGCGCACGACATGGGACAGGTGTTGGATATCGACCATCTGTCGGATGTTGCAAAAGCTGAGGCGTTTCTTCGGAAATCAACAAGCCAAACAAAGGATAAATATCAAGAGTTGGATAGGTATATTTGAAAAAGATTTAGAATAACAATGAAACATCAACATATCATAGCCATTCGTCGAGATTACATTTATTCGCTCGAAGCAGAACAGAAGGATAGGGACATCCTTGTTGCAGTGATACAACAGCTTGGTGGGGACATTCGAATGGTTGATGAATTGAAACTCACTGCGCAGGATGAGGCTGATATTTACCTAAGTATGGGACGTCATCCAGCCACTTTGGCATTACTTCGTGCGTGTGAAAAGCGTGGTGCTCTTGTCATCAACTGTCCCGATGCAGTGGAGTTGTGTGCGCGGAAAAAAGTGGCGCAGGTTATGCGAGAAAACCACATACCCATGCCACCGCAGCGGGGAAAGCATGGCTATTGGCTCAAAAGGGGTGACTCAAAAGCGCAATTGGATAGTGATGTGGTGTATTGCAAAGATGAAAACGAATTGGCTGCCAGAAAAGAAGAATGGCGACAACGAGGTATTTGTTCAAGCATAGAAAGCGCACATGTAGAAGGCGACTTAATCAAATTCTACGGGATAGGGCAGCATTTTTTCAAATGGTTTTATCGCAGTGTCAAGACAGAGGGCTATGATTTCGATGCAAACTTGTTGCAAGCCGAAGCAGTTAGACTGGCTCGTATCATCGGCATCGATGTGTATGGAGGCGACTGTGTGGTGAACCGAGAAGGAGAAATTAGTATTATCGACTTTAACGATTGGCCAAGTTTTGCCGCTTGTAAGGAAGAGGCAGCGCAGGCCATTGCACAATTAGTAAAGCAGAAATGGGAAGATTTAAGGAATTGTTAAAGGCTTCGATGAAGTCGAAAGATACCGAAGAGTGGCTCGATGTACACTTTACACGCCCCATAGGGTTGGTCTTTGCATTGCTATGGAAACGTCTTGGTGTGCATCCTAACGCTGTGACTATTCTTTCTATCTTTCTTGGAATAGGGGCAGCTTATTGTTTTTATTTCGTAGATGTGTGGCATAATGTGTGCGGAGTGTTGTTACTCATGTTTGCCAACTTTTGCGATAGCACCGATGGACAGTTGGCACGGCTCACTGGGAAGCACACTTTTATCGGTCGTATGTTGGATGGTTTTGCCAGTGGACTATGGTTTGTGGGCATCTATGTGGCACTTGCCTTACGGATGCAACACCAGTTAATGCCTGGTACGACAGTGCCATGGGGTGCTGGAATATGGACATTAGCACTCGTGGCAGGTGTGCTGTGTCATACTACACAAAGCTCATTGGGCGATTATTACCGACAGATACACTTGTATTTCCTTAAAGGTGAAGGTGGTAGCGAACTGGGGCACTCCAAACAGCAATACCTTATATATAAGCATTTGGATAAGGGTGATTGGCTGAAACGTCTCTTTTATCTCAACTATACGTCTTATTGTCGAAGTCAAGAGCGAAGAACTCCTGCATTTCAAATGTTCTTTCAGCGTTTTAAGTCACATCCAGATAACACTGTAAGGCAGCAATTCATAGATGGAAGCAGACCTCTCATGCCGTACACTAACATTCTTACCTTCAACACACGAGCTATTTGTTTGTACGTTACTTGTCTGTTGAACTGTCCGTGGCTGTATTTTATTTTTGAAATTACGGTGTTACAATTGATTTATATTTATATGCATCAGCGGCACGAAAAATTGTGCACAGAGAAGATTTCATTACTTTCAAAAACAGCAACAACGCAACAAACCAACCAATCATGATAACAGATGCTATGCCTTCTATTCACGCTTTACTCTTTGATTTTGGTGGAACTATTGATACGAATGGTCAACATTGGGGAAAAATGTTATGGCAGATGTATCAAAAAATAGGTGTTCCCGTGTGTGAGGATGATTTTCGTAAAGCGTATGTCTACGGAGAACGAATGTTAGAAAAAAGTCCTTTGGTGAAGCCAACGGACACTTTGCGCAGGACAATAGAAGTGAAGTTACGATTGGAATTGGAACAACTGTGCATGATGGGAGTGTGGAATGTGGACGAAGCGGAACTGCTACACACCCAAGAGTTGTTGTTATCGGAAATTTATCAACATGTGACGCAGATCATAGAGCAACATCGGAAGATGTTACAGTGTTTGAAAGAAAGATTTCCAATGGGGTTGGTAACGAATTTTTATGGTAACATGAATGCGGTGTTGCAAGAGTTTTCGTTGAGCGATATATTCGAAACCGTGATAGAATCGGCTACGGTAAACATACGCAAACCTGATGTACGCATCTTTAAGATGGCACTTGATGCACTCCAACTGCCTGCTGAAGAAGTGTTGGTGATTGGTGATAGCTTTTATAAAGATGTAGAACCAGCTTCGAAGTTGGGGTGCCAAACGGCTTGGCTCAAAGGTGAGGGATGGATAGAAAAGCAGTACGATGAAACCCTTCCAACTTATATCTTAACTTCTTTGTCGGAGATCGTATCTATTGTGGATGATGCTTCTACAACAAAAGGTTGATTCTTTTGGTCGTAATTTGAGTACCGAATGACCTCGCAATGTTTGTTTTCTATGGTTTTGTCAATGAGTTGACAACATAGACAGTATTCATTAAGAAATAAAGAAGTTAACTCTATTTATTTTGGCTTTTATCCCTTGTTGGCGAGATAAATATAGCTTCCCTCCAAGACGATGATTTCTTCAGCAACCAACTGTTCTAAAACTTGATCTAAGAGCTTTTCAGGAAACGCTAATTTATCAAGCTCAGTGATATGATGTCTTTCCTTATCTTCCAGTCCATGAAGAATAGTTTGTTTGATTTCGTTTGTTGTGATGGTGCTATTTTGCTGTAAACCTTGTTCCAAACAAACATCGCATCTCAAACAGTCTTTTGCTTGTACATCACCAAAATAGCGCAATAGCTGTTTGCTTCGACATACTTCATTGTTTTCCGCATAACGAATCACAGACTTGATGCGCTTGGAAAACTGTTCTTTACGCTCTTCGTAGACCGCTTTTGGTATCACCATGTTTTCAATTGCCTCGCGGTCTTTCGCATAAGTGATAAAGGGCATCTTTCGTTGAGGAATAAAGTGGAGGATTCTTCTTTGCGTTAATCCTTTTAAGATGAGGTACAACTGTTCGCGGGTGATGCCCGCTTGTTGAGCCAAAAGTGCCTCGTCAATGTACACATAGTCAGTGAAAAGTCCCCCGTATGTACGTAACAGACTGGTGATTACCTTTTCTTGTAGTGGGGAAACCTGATTGAGTTTGTATAATTCGTTTCTGTCGAGAAGAAACATTACTCGAGCATTGGAGTCAGGATCTGTATCATATTCTATGTAGCCCGCACGTGACAGAATGAGCAAAGCTGAGTTCATAGGGATGGGAAAATAATGGAAGATGGCACAAAACTTCCCAATGTCGAAAGTAAAGGTGTGCCCACTTCCGCTTCCTAAGCCTATTTCAAAATAATAAGCTAAGTGCTGATACACATCTTTAATATAGTCTTTTTCAGGAAAATTGTCTTCGATTCGTTTGTTGAGTTTATGCTTATCACTGGTGTTATACAACAAGACAGCGTAGGAACGTTGTCCATCACGCCCTGCACGTCCTGCCTCTTGAAAGTAAGCTTCTAATGAGTCGGGACAGTCAATATGTATCACCACACGCACATCTGGCTTATCAATGCCCATTCCAAAAGCATTGGTAGCCACCATGACCCGTATCTGATCCGTTTGCCATGCACGCTGCCGTTCATCTTTCACGCTGTGTTCTAACCCTGCATGATAATAAGTGGTAGGAATATCACAAGCGTTGAGCAGTGTTGCAACCTCTTTTGTGCGTTTTCTACTCCGTACATAAATAATGGCACAGCCAGGGAGTGATTGCAGGATATGTAGGATTTCTTGATTCTTGTCTTGTGCTGTTCGCACCACGTATGTGAGGTTTGAACGTTCAAAACTCATTTGGAAGACATTCTTCTCTTTGAATCCTAATTGTTGTTGAATGTCCTCAACTACCTCGGGTGTGGCTGTTGCAGTGAGTGCCAATAGGGGAGCTGCTGGCTTTTCTTTTCGTATATCGGCAATGTTCAGGTATGCTGGACGAAAATCATACCCCCATTGACTGATACAATGCGCCTCATCAACGGTAATGAAACTGACGTTCATTCGACGAAGTTTCATCAAGAAAAGCTCCGAACCTATACGTTCGGGAGAGATATATAAGAGTTTGATGTCACCAAAGATGCAGTTGTCTAAGGTTTTGAGAATCTCTCTTCTTGTCATGCCCGAAAAGATCGCTGCCGCTGTAATTCCCTTTTCTTTGAGATGTTGCACTTGGTCTTTCATCAAGGCAATGAGCGGCGTGATGACCAAGCATATCCCTGGCTGTGCTAAAGCTGGCACTTGAAAGGTGATAGACTTGCCTCCACCTGTGGGCATAAGACCTAAGGTGTCACGTTGTTGACCAATGCTCTCAATGATTTCACGCTGAATACCGCGGAAATCTTTGTATCCCCAGTATTGTTGCAGAATGCTTAAGTATTTGTCATGAACAGGCATGGCGTCATGTTTGATAATCTTCTCCTTCGGTAGGTCGTATATCTTCTATCTGCAACTGCACGGCGTTGCGCTTAAAGACGTTGTCCTCCAGGGTATAAGCAATGTCAAAACTGCGTTTGGATTTAATATATCGTGCCGATGCACTCTGTCCAAAGGCAATGCCATTGACAACATTGCTCGATTTGGAGTCAACCAGTTCCAGTTTGATATGCTCTTGTTCACGTCCTACCACCTTACTTGTACCATAGTCGTACACACCGATTGTACTAAATATGGGCTTTGGATTGCCAGGTCCAAAAGGTGAGAATTTCTTTAATTCTTGATGTAGACGCTTGGTGATATCCTTAAAATCAATGATAGCATCAATATCAATAATTGGTTCAGTCTGTTCGGGAAGAATGTGTTCATCTACATATTTTTGAAAACGAGTGCGGAATGTTTTGATGTCGTCCCAACGTAAGGTCAGTCCTGCTGCATAGGTGTGTCCTCCAAAGTTCACCAGCAAGTCACGACAACTCTTAATAGCTGCATAGACATCGAAGCCTGTTACGCTGCGTGCAGACCCTGTTGCAAACTCTCCATCACGTGTAAGAACGACGGTAGGTCGAAAATAAATTTCTGTCAACCGTGAAGCTACAATCCCAATAACGCCCTTCTTCCAATTCTCATCATAGAGAACAATAGAAGAATGATGCTTTTGGTTTTCTAATTTAGAGACGATAAGGTTAGCTTCTTCGGTCATCTGCTTATCGATATCTTTTCGTTGCTCGTTATATTCGTCAATGTGTTTGGCTTGTCGTATAGCACTCGCAATATCCTTTTCCACCAGCAAGTCAACGCTTTCTTTTCCATTCTCCATGCGTCCAGAGGCATTGATGCGCGGTCCTATCTTGAAGACAATATCGCTCATGGAGATGTCTCTGTTGCCTAAATTGCAGATGTCTATAATGGCTTTCAGACCGACACTCGGGTTTTGGTTGAGTTGTTTCAATCCATGAAAAGCCAAGATACGATTTTCATCTACCACAGGTACAATGTCAGCCGATATACTTACTGCACAAAAGTCAAGCAGTGGGATGAGTCGAGAGAAGGGAATGTTGTTGTTTTTGGCAAACGCCTGCATGAGCTTAAAGCCCACTCCACATCCAGAGAGATGCTTAAAGGGGTAGGTGTCATCGGGTCTTTTGGGATTGAGAATAGCCACAGCAGGCGGCATTACTTCGTCTGGTACGTGATGATCGCAAATGATAAAGTCAATACCTAAACTCTTTGCATACGCAATCTCGTCCGTTGCTTTAATTCCACAATCTAAAATAATAATCAGTTTAACACCTGTTTCTCGTGCATATTCTAAACTCTTTTTGCTGACACCATAACCCTCGTCGTATCGATCTGGGATGTAATAGTCTATATTAGAGTAGAACTGTTGGAGAAACTTGTACACCAAAGCTACAGATGTACACCCATCTACGTCGTAATCGCCATACACCAAAATGCGTTCTTTGCGCCCCATAGCATCGTTGAGTCTGTCTACCGCCACGTCCATATCTTTCATCAAGAAAGGATTAATGAGGTCTGCCAGTTGTGGACGAAAGAACCTTTTTGCCGCAGACTCGGTAGTAATGCCTCGGCGGATAAGCAACAAAGCGAGTATGGTGTTGATATTTAATTTATCTCCTAACTCCTTAGCTGCCTTTGTTTCTTCTGATGTAGGTGGTACATAATTCCATTTGAAATGCATTTATATTGTTTTTAATTTTTGTCGAGTCGTACTCGCATGCGGTCATACGAGTGATGGCCTTCATAAAGATGAAGACTTATTTGTGTGTAAAGTTACAAATAATTTACCATAATGCATCGTAAATGTCACAAATAATTTGTATCCTTCCCCAGCAATTCTTAAAAAAGTGTCTGGTAATGCGTATTCTTATTCAATCTAACCTTTCTGCTTTGTGTTTTTCGGTTCATGTTTTTATAGAAGAAATTAGTTGCCTGTCTATGTTTGGTTGGAAAAATAGGTCAATAAATTATTTTTTTTCTTTAAAAATTTGCAATGAACGAAAAGATATATTATATTTGCAGGCGATTGGTTTCGCCTCAACAAAGAAAGTAAACTTTCTTTGTGTTCGGCTTGCGCAATCTTTGCAGAAGATAGGCTGCGCCTCAACAAAGAAAACAAGCTTTCTTTGTGTTCGGCTTGCGCAATCTTTGCAGAAAATTAAACATCATATAGAGTGAGAATAGATTTTTCACATAGCTACTTACCCTATTGTACCAAATATTCTTTGATGCAAGGGGTGCTTCAAAGAAAGAACAATTTTCTTCTTTCTTTTAACGCAAATTATTTGGTAGTTCCAAATAATTTTGTACTCTCTCTCTCTCTCTCTCTCATAAATATATAAGGTATATCTTCTCTTATACTATACCTCTTTCTGCGCATTATGTTTTAGTGCGTAGCGAAGCTTTGTGTCTCTTTTTGGAAGGTAATTCTTTGCCATCCTTGTATGGTTGTATATTCAGAAATTAAAAGTCAAATAAAAATTTATTGTATCGTTATGAGTAAAACAGAAATCACTGCCGCACGTAGAAAGTCGGCTTACATTTGTCCTAAGATCGTTTGCATTGCAGTAGAGTATTCGCTTTGTGCCGCAAGCCCAATTGGTGGTGGCGCCGGGACAGCTGATTACGATGGTCTTCTTGAAGAAGACGAACAGAAAGAGATCCCCATGAATTAGATAACCATTTTTACTGAATTAAATTTATAAATAATTGAAACAGATGAAAATAAAATTATTTATCTCATTTGCTGTTTTCGTTGCTGCATCTGTGCTGATGTGCAGCTGTTCTAACGAAGAGAGTGCTGATAGTAATAATAATAGTAATAGTAATGGTCAGCTTACTGCCTTTACAGGAGGTATCGTAACAGAGGCTCCTATGGAGCGTGAACAGATTGGTACTCCTGAAATTTCAACAGAAGTCCCTGGCTTTCTCACTCGCATCACTATGAAGCGTCAAGGCATCGGTGAAAAAGGAACCTTCCTTTGGGAACCTAAAGACGTGATTTATGTAGAGGACGATAATAATCAGTTACGTAAGGGTAAGAGTACTATCACTGATGCTATAGCTCGCACAACATTCTTGGTAGATGGTTCTTACACCAAACAGGAATGCAATGTGTACTATTATGGTACTAACTCTGGTGCCAGTGAAAAGAAAGTTGTTATCGCCAACAATCAGACCCTGGAAGGCTTTAACAACATCCAGCATTTTGGTGCCGCCGGTGATTGCGGTGTGGCAACGGCAAAGAAAACTACAAATCAAGGCGAGAGCGGCTATAGTTTCGACTTGGCGCACAAGGCATCCTATCTTTGCTTCCTTCCCTATATACCTACTCAGGATGAGCGCAATGCCTATAAGATCAAGAGCATAGTGATAAAGTCTGGTAGCAATATTGCTGGTACTTATGAACTTACTCAAAATGGTCTTTCCAAGGGTACGAATGAGACAAATAAAATTACGCTCAAAGTAGGAACTGATGGTCTTATGCTTGCTAATAAAACTACAGGAGCGAAAAGTATTGAGAACTCGCTTTATGCAGTTATAGCTCCCGGCACCTATTCCTTGAAAGTGGATTATACTGTCTTCGACACTAAGACAAATGAGGAAAAGAAAATTACCAAATATTATAAAGAAAATCATACCTTTGGTGCCAATAAGATTTGTGATATTCCCGTATGTCTTGGTTCTGCCTATTTTTACAGCGGTTACAATTATTATATGTGGGATGCTGCCAAGAACTGTTGGTATGGCCACGAGTGGGACACTTCTGTTTCTGACTGTTGGCAGCCAACAGAAAAAGATATGTGTCCACCCTTTTATCCTCAGTCTAAGGATGACGCTGGTGATCGTTGGTATCACGAAGGTGTTGGTCCTTTCGAGGCTTCCCATGACCTCTTCAAGCAGCTTCCCAATGCCAACGAAATGGCTTGGTACATTCTGAAGGGTGATGCCCATTGGGATAATACCACCCATTGGGAGGCTTTAGGTAAGAAGAATTGCACAGGTGGTATATGGCTTAAGAAGCTCAGCGTCATCGCTAATGGTGCCGGTAAGACGCTTGCCGACTTAAAGAAGGCAGATCCCAATGGTGTTGACCAGCGGACGACGAGAGGTGCATATGTATCTGCTAATAATTCTGTAACTGATGGCAAGCCAACTGATAGTGAAATTAATAATTACTTCTTCCTCCCTGCGTTGGGCAATTACGACGAGAATGGCTGTATTCAGGCATTCTCTTCCGCCGGTTTCTATTGGTCGTCCAGTACCGTCTCCGACGACGATCCGATGCAGGCATACAGCATGTTCTTTTCCCAAGGTTCCGTATCGTTGCAACGCACCAATCGCTCCTACGGGTGTGTAGCGGCGCAGCCTTTCGAGTCTTTCCGATAGTTTTATTTTGAGCGGGCCCTTTCAAAGAGCCCGCTCATAAATACCGCCTTTGGCGGTCGATTTTCTTTTGAAAATTACACTTTTAGTAAGGTAATAAGAAAATGTCGCTTTCTTCTGTTTTGTTAATGGAGGTGCCTGATGCAGTCTTCATCTATCTGCATCGTGAAGGTATGTTTTGGAAAGCTGATGAGCGCAGTGCTTATTTGTTTTCTTCAAAGGGCTAAGGTATAAAAAAGAAAGACCGTTTTTCCTGTATAGAAAAACGGTTTTTCTTATCGTGGTTTCAAGATCAACTTGAAGCGTTATTTAGATATTTAATTTCTTACGGATATTTGCAGGAACAGCATTCTTGTTCACCATGAAATCCATCGTCTTGTAAGCTACAAAAGCTTTTGTCATGTACCAAATACCTTTGTACTTGCCACTTTCGCCCCAAGAGTTCTTTACCATGTAATATTCTTTACCGTTTTGGTCCTTGGCAATACCAAAGATGTGCATGCCGTGGTCATCGGTTGTTTCCCAATTATCGAATGCTTCTTGGCGCATCTCCTGTGTAGGAACAACTTCAGGCGCATTGATACCCAATGAATCTGCTTTGGCTTTCTTTGAGGATTTGGACATCTTCACCCAGCGGTCAGCATCTGTTCCAGACAAATCGCGTGCTTTCTTCAAATCGTAAGCAATACCTAAACCATTGCGTGTAAATCCATCTTCAGAAACATCTCCGCCCCATGCTACGGTATAACCATTGTTGATGGCGTTATCAATGATGTTGCAAATCTCTTCAATAGGAACGTTCCAACTCAAAGGCCAACGCCAGTTGTCTTGTACTTCAACAGCAAATTGTGTCCAGAAAGGATGATGTGTGTAGCTGGTGAAGTGTACATAATCGTTCATATCCAAGCCTAAGCTTGCTGCAAACGATTGTGGCGTATAGGTTTTTCCTTCGTATGTAAATGTGTCAGGAGTTTTGCCAAGGTAAGCATCAAGAATGCCCATCATTCCTTTTTTCCATGCTGGAGAAAGTTTTTTCTGCTTGCTCTTGGCAATGGCTTCTACATAAGGCGTCAAGACAGCGAAGAACTCGCTGAAGTTTGCCAATGAGTCACCTGTCATTGTACCAGGCAATGGCATCGCTGTTTCGGGTACCATGCCATAGCGTTGCCAACAATAAATGGGGTCGTAGGTACTACCTCCCTGTGCAAAACTAACATCACCATGCATACGTACAGCCTTTTCTGCTCGGTCTTCGTATGTTTTATGAGCTACGAACATTTCGCTCAAGTTGTAAGTTTTCCCCGTTTTTTTCAAGATTTCACTTTCCAAGAAACTCAGTGTAGAGTAAGCCCAACACGTACCGCTACGGTTTTGGTCTTTAATACTTGTAATCTTGTTTTGCTTTACAACAGTAAATACTGGCTGGTTGTTTTTTGGGGCAGTCTTTTTCTTCGCTGCTTGTGCGCCCGTTGCCATGATGGCCAAGAGGGCGAACATCAAAATTTTCTTCATGTTTTTGAATAGTTTTAATAAATTATTTAGTTGAATTGTTAGCCATAAATGCTTCTACATCCTTCGGATGGTAGGGTATGCGCTGTTCACCAATGAAACGACATCCGTTTTTGGTAATTAGGATATCGTCTTCAATACGAATACCTCCAAAGTCTTTGTAGGTTTCCAAAAGTTCAAAATTCAAGAACTCTTTACAGTGTCCAGATGCTCTCCACTCATCAATGAGGGCAGGAATAAAGTAGATGCCCGGTTCGTCTGTTACCACGAAGCCTTCTTCCAAGCGGCGTCCCATGCGCAAGGCATTGGTGCCAAACTGTTCGAGATTGGGACGAGTTTCATCGTCAAATCCCACATAGATTTGTCCCAAAGCCTCCATGTCGTGAACATCCATTCCCATCATGTGTCCCAGTCCGTGAGGTAAGAACATGGCATGAGCACCAGCCCTGACAGCCTCTTCGGTGTCACCTTTCATGAGTCCTATTTCTTTAAGTCGCTCCGTCATGAGTTTGCATACAGAGAAATGTACGTCCATGTATTTCACTCCTGGTTTTGCAACTTCGAGTGCGTGGTCGTGGCAAGCCTCTACAATGCTGTAAATCTCTAATTGTCGTTGGGTAAATTTGCCACTAACGGGATATGTTCGGGTGTTGTCAGAACAATAATTGTTCACTGTTTCAGCCCCAGCATCACACAATGCCAACCTTCCAGATTCCAGTAAGTTGAGCGAAGGACTGCCATGCATAATCTCTCCATGTTGAGTAAAGATAGTTGGGAAGCTCACCATGGCTCCGTACGAGTTGGCAATGCCGTCCACTTGTCCACCCACAAACTTTTCTGTTACACCCGGTTTGGTAATGCGCATTGCTGTGGTATGCATGAGATAGCCTATCTTGGCAGCACGTTCCAGCTCTTCTATTTCTTGTTCCTCCTTGACAGAGCGCATCTTGACAACCGCATGAATAAGGTCGAGGGACGCCTTTTCTTGCTGTTGATTGGGATGAATGCCCAACAAGTCGTATATTTGGAGTTTGATGTCATGCCGATACGGTGGGAGAAAATGTATCTTTTGTTGCTTCTCCTGCGCACGCTTACAGATAGTAGCGAGTTCCTTCATGGGCGCTGTCTGCTCTATTCCAACCTGCGCTGCCATATCTTTAACACTATCAACTGACCCGAACCAAACGATATCTTCAATGTCTATATCGTCTCCAATCAGTTTTTCTTGATCGTTATCGATATCAATAACCCCCACCAATCCGTCTCTATTTTGTCCAAAATAGTACAAAAAAGAGGAGTCTTGCCTAAAAGGATGATACCCATTGTACGGACCATTAGCAGGAGAGTTGTTGTTACCAAAGAGAATGATGATGCCATGACCAACTTCTTTTTTAAGTTGTGTGCGGCGTCTTATATAAGTTTGTTTGTCGAACATATAATAATATTTTATAGAATTAATCGTTTCTAATCATGCTGAATACTGTTTGTAAATGTGTCTGTCATAGTCAGTTAGCAGCAATCATTATGATGATATAGATGTGATTCCAAGGTGAACAGTTCAAATCTGTTTGTGCTTGGTTTCCACTATTTCATGCAAAGATAATAAAAACTGATGAAAAATATATAACTTTGTCTCAATTAATAAGTAATTTATGCAAATTGATAGAAATACAGGATTAGTACTCGAAGGAGGAGGGATGCGTGGAGTGTTTACCTGTGGTGTCTTAGATGCCTTTATGAAGCATGATTTGTATTTTCGCTATGTCGTTGCTGTGTCGGCGGGAGCTTGTAATGGTATGTCTTATATCAGTAGACAACCACGTCGCGCACGCTTTTCTAATATCGATTTGTTGTCCAAATATGATTACATAGGATTGCGTCATTTGGTGACTCAAGGATGTATTTTTGATCAAAAACTCTTGTACGATAAATTTCCAAACGAATACGTACCATTCGATTTTGATACTTATTTCTCGTCTCCCTCTACCTTTGAAATGGTCACAACGAATTGTTTAACGGGTTTACCAGCTTACCTGAGAGAACAACATAATAAGCAACGAGCATTGGATATTGTGCGCGCTTCGAGTAGTTTACCCTTTGTAAGTAAGATTGTAGAGATAGACCAAATCCCCATGCTTGATGGCGGAATCACAGATTCTATCCCTGTGATTCGCTCCATGGCGACAGGTCATCATAAAAATGTTGTTATTCTAACGCGTCAAAAAGGCTATCGTAGTACTGAGCGAGATAGAAAGATTCCCCATTTCATTTACAAGAAATATCCGCGTCTACGTGTGGCTCTTAGTCGTAGAGTAGCGGCATATAACGAACAGTTGGAGTTAGTCGACCAGTTGGAAGCGGCTGGACAAATTGTCTGCATACGTCCACAAGACCCAGTGAAGGTAGGACGTATGGAAAAAGATACAGCCAAACTGGAGCGGTTATATCAAGAGGGATATATGTTGGGAGACGACTTCTGTCAATCTCAGGTCAGTTAAAAATGAAATGAGCGTTCGTCCATGCTTCGTCAAAAGCACTACTGCAAACGCCAAGAATCATTCTTTGTGGTGACAACCTTATCCCATTGAAGAAAGCTGCGCACTTGTCTATTTCTCTTTTTCGTTTAGATAAAACAGCGCAGCCCCAATGGCTGTACAGAATTCACTGTATTTGGGATTGATAAAGTTCACGCCATACATTTTCTCTAACCCACTGAATACCATTTTACATTGAGGGAGTAAAGTAAGGTTACCAATGAGTACATAATCTTTGATACCCGACCCCAAAGATGCTAAAATCGTGCTGCTGCCAATGGTCTGTAACACCATGGTGATGATGCCCAATGCAATGTCCTCACGCGTAGCGTTGCTCTTGGCATTTCCAAAGAGCGAAGCAGTAGCCGTCTTAGGTAGATTGGGGAGCGGTTCAGGACTGATATCTCCGATACGAACATCAATATTTGAGGCGTCGCCTCGCATGGCAAGTGAGGAAATTTGTCGGATATCATCCGTTTTCAACATGATGCGTGACAAGCCGATGAGGGTTCCACCCCCAATACCCATTCCGCCTATGTGTCTAATGTCATTGCCCTTACATTGTATAAGACTGGTTCCTGTACCCATGCTCACAACAATCATGTCCTCCAAGTCGGTCTCAAATCGGGCTCCCAAACCGTTGCAGATAAACTCTTCTGCCTTGGCTGTCGGCAAACCGTAAACAGAATTGTCGACATAGGCAGCGCCCACACCTGTCAACATCACCTGTTCAACATCGTTCAGTTGTATATTGTTGTCATGCAAATACTTACCAAATGCACCATAGAGCGACGTCACGGGGTCGGTAGCCTTGATGCGAATAGGAGCTACTACTGTTCCGTCGTCATTGATACCTACAATCTTGGTGGTGCTAATCCCCACGTCAATGCCTATAACTATTGCCATTTTCTTCTATTATTAGTACTAATTTTTTGCAAAAATAGTGCAAACCGAAGGCAATCAAACTTGTTTGAATTGCTGAGGTGCAGCCTATTTTATGCAAAGATTGTGCAAGCCGAAAACAAAGAAAGCTTGTTTGCTTTGTTGAGGCGCAGCCTATCTTCTGTAAAGATTGCGCAAGCCGAAGACAGAGAAAGTTTACTTTCTATGTTGAGGCGAAGCGAATCTTCTGCAAATATACAACATTATCAATAATTATTTGTAAATTTGAATCATAATAATATGAATCACATGAAAACAGAAGTTACGCGTGTAGTGGCTGCTGTCGTCCAACGTGGCAAGCGCTATCTATGTATGCAAAGAGGTCGTTCACAATATTCTTATCTTTCCGAACACTGGGAATTCCCTGGTGGAAAGGTAGAAGAAGGCGAATCAGATCACGAGGCATTGGTCAGAGAAATTAAAGAAGAAATGGATTGGGATGTATTTGTAGGACGAAAAATTGGAGAGGTGACGCATGCTTATCTTGATTTCAAGGTCTCTATTACAGCCTATCTCTGCAAAGGAGGCGATGAGGATTACAAATTATTGGAGCATCTGGATGACAAATGGCTACCCCTCGACCAACTGGAATCACTCAACTGGACCGAGGCAGATCGTGTGCTGATTGAGCGGTTTCTGTCAGAAAAGGAATAGAAGGCGCATCAACACTCCTGCACAATCCTTTGGGGTAGGGCGCTTTAGTCTCTTTTGTTGCAACACTCTTTTTTGGGTATTGCAAACTCTGTAATCGCCCTTGTATAGGCTGTTCTGTAAGCACCAATTCTGCAAATGGAGTTTGTTGCTTAGTTGATGCTTGGAGATAGAGGTGATATTTGTAAGCCTTAATGGCATTGACTCATGTTTTTTCAATGATGAACTCAATGAGTTAAGTGGTGGTGGCATTCTTGTTTTTGTCCTATCATTTTACCAAAAAACGGCCATTAAAAATCTTCAAAATAGAAAAAATCAATAGGCAAACGACATGCAAAAATGTGTTGATTTTAACAAATAAAACATCGATTGAAGCTAAAACATTGAGTTTACCCTCTTGGAAACATGTATTAGAGGTGTTATTCACATGCTTCAGCGCCCTTAAAGCATGCAAATAGCGAGCTTATCTCAATGCTTCAATCGCCAAAAAATGGTAAAAATGCGAATGAAAAGAGAAGGATGAAGTGTAACAGTCTAAATAACAATGAATTACGAATGTTTCTCAAAATTCGCATATTTGCGACCAACTTTGCCGTTGGTTGTTTTCACGCGAGTTATGAGAGACACTTTGTAAAGAAAATTCGGCATTTATTATCCTTCCATGGAGTGTGTCACTAATTTTACAGATGCAGTTTTGTGGGTGTTCTTCCTTGTAAAAATCTCAGTCTTCAAATGAAAGGATTGTGGGTTTATGTTCTGTGTAAAGTATATATTGTTTTACACGTTTATGGAGCGTAACGGATTTGTACTGTGGTTTTTGGAGACATTCTGTCAGTGTTCCTGTTATAAGAAATCAACAGTGGGGGCGGATAAAAAAAAGACAACCTTCTATCAAAGTTATCTTTTTTTGCGAAGTGAAGAGAGAGTTTATCTCCTCTTTTTAAATTTTCTATATAGTTTCCAGCCTAACACTATACCGTCAAAAACACCAGCTCCTGTGCTCAACAATCCTGAAAATCGCTTGGATGGCAAATTGGTGGTCAATGAAGATGGTGACGTACCAAATAGCTGATCCCATAGAGCTTTCATCTGTGAATCATCGTTTCTGATGTTATCCAATAGTGCTTGCTTGCGCTCTCGAATCTCTGACAAAGACGTATATTTCGTCTGAGGTGTATCATAATTATTCTTTGTCATCACTAATTCTCCATCAATAAACTTGCCAAGAACTTGACAATTGGCCGCTGAATCCATTGTTTGCGGAACAGGAAAAACAGCACAAAAGTGAATAAATAACAGCCCGCAATGATGAGGAAGGCAAAAGGAAGCCCTACATGGGGTTCGAGTGCATAAGCAGCGGCAAACGAAACATATATGAGCGCTAATACCAATACAATGGTTAATGAGAGTGCCAGTGTGAGAACGGTAATAAGACGAACCACCTTTTCAATTACATCGAGCTTGACATACTCTGTCTGAAGCCCGATGTAATGTTTGCATACATCAACCAGTTGGCTAATGGTTTCTACGTTTCTGTCGTTTGAAAACATATAATAATGTTTAATCTACGATATCAGCAGCAGCATCCTTGATGTCATCTACCAAATCATCTACGTCTTTCTTAGACAATTTGAGATCGTGCTTTTTGCAAAAATCGTCAATCGTGTCACTGATTTTATTACGAGTATCTTGTCCCTTTTGTGGTGCAACCAACAAGCCTACTAATCCTCCTACAAGGACGCCTCCTAAGAATGCGCCAATACAACTAACTGTTCTCATGTTTCTAAATTTTAATGTGAATATTGTTTGTTAACTTTTTTAGCATTGGATACTCTTCCAAATGTCATAACGCAAATATACGATTTTTTTTACAAACGAGCAACCGTGTAACGATGTTTTTTGTGTTAAAAAGTTTGTATTCTATTGATTTAACAAACTTTAGTGAGTACAATTCATTCTTTTTGACAGATATTTTGTAATTTCGCCCTTGATAGATAAATGTATAGAATCAAAAAAGTTTAATTAATAATATCGACAACAAGATGATGAAGAAAAGAATTGTTTTATGCGCAGGATTATGTGCAGCACTTGCACTGACTGGATGTAAGTCGAGCGAGAGTGCTTATAAGAAGATGTATGAGAGGGCGCAAGCTCAAGAACAGGCAAAGACTGAGACTGAGGCAGAAGTGCCTACAGTAACACCTCTGACGCCAGCTCCTGTAACAGAGACAACTGTTCAGGACAATGTAGATAACGCAACGTTCCGCACAGAAGACGTTACGGTGGTTAGCGGTAATGGCTTGAGCGCCTTTAGTGTAGTAGTTGGCTCGTTTGGCTTGAAGGCTAACGCCGAAAGTTTGCAGCGCACATTGAATGCAGCTGGCTATGCAGCTCAGATTGCTTACAACGCAGGACGCAACATGTATCGTGTAGTCGCTTCTACACATGCTGACAAAGCCTCTGCAGTACGCTCTCGTAATCAGTTCCGTCAGCAGTATCCTGACGCTTGGTTGCTGTATAAGAAATAATCAACCATGAGGCGACAGTCTGCCATCTCTTCGTTTCAGAAGAGGTGGCATAAGAATGTCGCTCTTGGTATCTTTTCACCATGCGTATCCTTTCGATAGATTACGGAAAGAAACGTACGGGCATAGCAGTTACCGATTCATTGCAAATTATTGCAAATGGGTTGGCAACTGTTGCTACATCTGCACTTTTCGACTTTCTCAAGACCTATGTAGCGCAAGAGGAGGTGGAACGGATTGTGATAGGCAAACCGATGCAGACGAATGGAAAACCGAGCGAAAACTTTGCCAGGGTTCAGCAGTTTGTCAACCGATGGCGTAAGGCGATGCCGCAAATTCCTATCGAATTTTACGACGAACGCTTTACATCAGTGTTGGCACATCAAGCAATTTTGCAAAGTGGTATTGGAAAGAAAGCCCGTCAAAACAAAGCTTTGGTAGACGAAGTTTCGGCTACTATTATTTTGCAGAGCTATATGGAATCGAGACGTAAATAACGAATGTTTGTCTTAGATTCTTATTTAATAAAGAAATAATGATATTACCTATATATATATATGGACAGCCCGTGTTGCGTAAAGTAGCACAAGATATTACCCCAGCGTATGAAAATCTGCAGCAACTCATCGCAGATATGTTTGAAACCATGGACGCTTCGGATGGCGTAGGCTTAGCTGCCCCACAGATAGGCAAGTCGATTCGGGTCGTTGTAATCGACTTAAATGTATTGTCTGACGAATTACCCGAGTACAAAGACTTTAGGCGTGCCTACATCAACCCTCATATTATCGAGATTGACGAAGACTCTCCTGTATCGTCCATGGAAGAAGGGTGTCTATCTATCCCAGGCATCCATGAGTCGGTAACACGCCATACACGCATTCGTGTGCAATACATGGATTCAGATTTTCAGCCGCATGATGAATGGGTGGAGGGTTATTTAGCCCGTGTGATGCAGCACGAGTTCGACCATTTGGAAGGTAAAATGTTTGTGGATAGAGTAAGTCCGTTTCGCAAACAACTTATCAAGAATAAATTAAAAGCGATGACACAGGGCAAGTACGAATGTCATTATCGTACCAAGCCTGTACGCAAATAGAATGTATGTATCGCATCAAGGTCCTCATCTTCTTGGCTTGTCTATCCCTTGCAGCAAAAGCACAATACAATGTTGACAAGCTGTTAAGGAATGGTCAGGTGGCCCTTCATTATGAAGACTATGTGCTTTCGATACAATATTTCAATCAGATTATTTCGCTCAAGCCTTATCTTTACGAGCCATGGCAGTACAGAGCTGTGGCGAAATTCTATTTAGATGATTTTACAGGTGCCGAGTCCGACATCTCTAAAGCTATCGAATTGAATCCTTATATTCACCAGTTTTTTGATTTAAGAGCCATTACTCGCATCAAGCAAGAACGCTTTGAGGATGCTATTAACGATTATAACCACGCCATAAGGTTACAACCTCAACAGCAAAATTATTGGTTGAATCGAGCCATTTGTTTGATGAACGATAAGCAGTATGCCAAGGCACAGTTGCAAACGGATACGATTATTCATAAATGGTCACAGAATGCCAATGCCTATACCTTAAAGGCAGAAATCTATTTGCATCAAAAGGACACCACTTCGGCTGCCAAGTGGCTGGATAAGAGCTTAAAGGTTGATCCATACGATGGTAGCACTTGGACCATGCGAGCCTACATCAGTCTGGCACGTCAGCAGTGGAAAGAGGCAGACAAGGAATTATCACAAGCCATTCATCTCAAGCCGAATCAGGCGAATAACTATGTCAATAGAGCCTTGGCGCGCTTGAATTACAACAATTTGCGAGGAGCTATGAGCGATTATGACATGGCACTGGACTTGAATCCACAAGATTTTTTAGCTCATTATAATAGAGGTCTGCTGCGTATGCAGTTGGGCGACGATAATCGTGCCATTGAAGACTTTGATTTTGTCATTAAACTGGAGCCCAAAAATGTCATGGCAATTTTCAACAGAGCATTGTTGTTGGATAGGACAGGAAATCTTCGAGCCGCTATACGAGACTATTCGGCGGTGATAGAGCAATTTCCTAACTTCTGGACAGGTTTATCTTATCGGGCACATTGCTATCGACGATTAGGAATGATAGCCAAGGCGGAGCTTGACGAATTTCGTATCTTCAAGGCGCAGATGAATAAACACGTGGGTGTACAAAAGCGCTGGAGTAGAAACAAACTCAAAGAGATGCGCAAGCGAAGCGAGATAGATCCAGAGAAATACAACCAAATTGTCGTTGCCGATGAGAATACTGTTGAGCATGAGTATGATAGCGAATATCGCGGACAGATACAACATCGAAAAGTAGAAGTAGAACTGATGCCGATGTACGAGGTATCATATCTGCCTTATCAGAATGGCATAAGTTCGTATCAAGCATTTTATAAAGACCTGGAGGAGTTCAATTTGCAGCATCATCCTCAACACAAACTCATGTTGACTTGTCGCCCGAAGCAACTCACGGCAGAGCAATCGAAGATGTATTTTGCAAACATCGATCAGTTGTCTGCCCAGATACAAGATGCTAAAAACATAAAATCTGTGAAGAGCTTATTGTTTCAGCGAGCTGTAGCCTACACGGTAACACAAAATTATGATGCTGCTATCCAAGATTTGACAGTCTGTATCAGCGAGGACAGTACCTCTGTCGTTACTTTTTGGCAACGTGCGGTGTGCCAGTTTATGATGAATGATTTTAACGCTTCTAAAGGTGTAGATACGCAGTTGAAAGCAGCCAAGACCTTAGACGATTTGAATCACGCCATTAAATTGGATCCTCAAAACGCCTATCTATATTATAATCGAGCTAATTTGTATGCCACTCGGAATGATGACCAATTGGCAATCAAAGATTATACCAAAGCTATTGCCCTTGACAATAGGTTGGCAGAGGCTTATTATAACTTGGGAATCGTACACATGAAGAAAGGTGATCGAGCGGCAGGTATGGCGAATTTAAGTAAAGCTGGCGAACTTGGAATCTATGATGCGTATAGCTTGATGAAGAAAAATCGAGCGTCCAAATAATTTGAAAATTATATGGAATTTAGAAAAATATGACCTCAACTCGAAAGAAAATATTACTTTTGTAGTTGATTCAGATAAAAAACTAATTTGTTATGGTTAAAATCACATTTCCTGACGGTTCTGTTCGAGAATATGAACAGGGTGTCACGGGGTTACAAATCGCCGAGAGCATCTCACCGGCTCTCGCTCGCAACGTTGTATCTTGCGGTGTAAATGGTGAGACAGTAGAGCTTAATCGCCCAATTAACAATGATGCTACTATTGCCTTATACAAATTCGAGGACGAGGAAGGTAAGCATACTTTCTGGCATACTTCGGCTCACTTATTGGCAGAGGCGTTACAAGAACTTTACCCAGGTATACAGTTTGGGTTTGGTCCTGCTATTGAAAACGGATTCTTCTATGATGTAATGCCCAAGGAAGGAACGACGATAAGCGAAACAGACTTTCCTAAAATTGAAGCAAAAATGATGGAACTGGCTAAGAAAAATGAGCCAGTGGTCAGACGAAACATATCGAAGGCAGATGCTTTGAAGGAGTTTCAAGAAGATGGACAAGATTACAAATGCGAGCATATTGACCAAGATTTGGAAGACGGTACTATTTCCACCTACACCCAAGGTCATTTTACAGACCTATGTCGTGGACCTCACTTGTTATCCACGGGACTTATCAAAGCTGTAAAAATTACCAGTGTAGCAGGAGCTTTTTGGCGAGGTGATGCAAAACGTGAACAGATGACACGTATTTATGGAATTACTTTCCCCAAGAAAAAAATGCTGGATGAATATCTTACCATGTTGGAAGAAGCCAAGAAGCGTGACCACCGAAAGATAGGAAAAGAAATGGAACTCTTCATGTTCTCAGAACGTGTGGGAAAAGGATTGCCTATCTGGTTGCCCAAAGGTACAGAATTACGCTTACGCCTGCAAGATATGCTTCGAAATATCCAGCGTAGATATGGCTACCAAGAGGTAATTACGCCCCATATAGGTAGCAAGAATCTCTATGTCACCAGTGGACACTATGCCCACTATGGCAAAGATTCTTTCCAGCCCATCCACACCCCCGAAGAGGATGAAGAATACATGCTCAAGCCGATGAACTGTCCTCACCACTGTGAGGTGTTTGCTTATAAGCCACGCTCTTACAAAGATTTGCCATTGCGCATTGCTGAGTTTGGTACCGTTTATCGATACGAAAAGAGCGGAGAGTTGCATGGATTGACACGTGTGCGCTCGTTTACACAGGATGATGCACATATCTTTTGTCGTCCTGACCAAGTAAAAAATGAGTTTTTACGCGTCATGGATATTATCCAAGCTGTGTTCAAAATCTTTAACTTCGATAACTTTGAGGCTCAAATCAGTTTGCGAGATCCTAAGGATAAAGAGAAATATATCGGTTCTGATGAAGTTTGGGCTGAGAGCGAGCAAGCCATTATTGATGCCTGCAAGGAAAAGGGTTTGGACGCAAAAGTAGAATATGGTGAGGCTGCCTTTTATGGACCTAAGCTCGACTTCATGGTGAAAGATGCCATTGGGCGTCGTTGGCAGTTGGGTACTATTCAGGTTGATTATAATCTTCCACAGCGTTTCAAACTTGAATATACAGACGAAGATAACAGTAAGCGTACGCCAGTGATGGTGCATCGTGCTCCGTTTGGCTCTTTAGAACGCTTTACGGCTGTCTTGATAGAACATACCGCAGGACACTTCCCATTGTGGCTCACGCCAGATCAGGTTGCCATTCTGCCAATTTCTGAAAAGTATAATGCCTATGCACGACAGGTTGCAAAGCAGTTTGCAGCGCAACAAGTACGTGCAACCATTGATGACCGTAATGAGAAGATAGGTCGCAAGATTCGTGATAACGAACTCAAACGTGTTCCATATATGGTCATTGTCGGTGAAAAAGAGGCTGCAGATGGGCTTGTATCCATGCGTGAACGTGGAGGAGGCGAACAGGCTACCCTCCGTGTAGATGAATTTATTGCACGCATTAACAACGAAGTTGCCCAGATGTTGAAAGCAACAGATATTCATCCAGATGATGAGTAATGGCAACGGATTAGAATGCTGGAATTTAAAGGTTGGCTCTAAAATGACCAAAGCTCATGTTTAGAGCCAGCCTAAAACATATTGCCAAGTTGGTTTCATCGTACGACTGATGGGCCAACAAGTTGACAGTTTGACGATTTTGCGAGAAAGTGATGCAGCAAAAAGCATCACTTTCTTGCTTTCTATGCTATTTGTACAGATAGTAACTACTGTCAGAGGAAAGAGAAAATCGTTTGAGCAACTCTTGTATATATGTCGCATTGGCACGCACTTGCTCCTCGCTGCCGTCATAGCCATTGATAAGTACGACGAGATGTGTAGTGCTGAGTGTGATTTTTGTTCGTTCATGGTCTGAGGTTGGTGTACCCACACCTCCCAAGGCATCACGGTACACAGGAAGTCCAGCAATGTTTATCACTCCTCGCCCAATGCCCTCGTATGGCTCTCCTTCTTTCCCTATTCCTAACGTCAGCGTATCTCCCTTGAACTGGTCGGCGTCAAATCCGCCAATGCTGTAGCCGTATGCAATGCTCGCCAAATTGATTAAGTCTACGAGGGTGTTAATTTGATATAGCGGCTTATCCTGTAATATCCGTCTAATAAGAGCTTCGGCTGCTGGTCGATAACGTGAGGGGTCTTTGCCACATCGTCGATATACTTTCCGCGTAGCTTGTATGCCACTCATTTCTTTGAGTGATTCTGTATTCAGTGTGTCTTTGTATAGCTGGGCTTTATGATGAATTTCTTGCCATAAGTCTTCGCTGTACGCTGAATTTTTCACCGTAGCTTCAACACAGGCGCCTACAAAATCAGGGCACACTTGTTCTATTTCCTTTGAAACGATTATCTCCATGTTGGCAAAGGTACAAAATAATTTGCTATCTTTGCAAATGGAGAAGAGACGAGTTTGCATGGTTGCGACTCCGCCAGTATGGTTGATGCGCTTTGCCGTGTTCACTTATTTGTGTATGACTCGTCAGCAAAGAAACTTATAAAACACGAAACTTATATGGATATTCAGCAGCGCATGCGCAAATTGGTTGACAAGCTCAACCTCGCATCAGATAATTATTATGGTGGTAAGCCTGAACTAATGACCGACTATGAGTGGGATGCCCTGTTCGATGAGCTGAAGCAATTGGAAATGTCGAGTGGGGTAGTACTGCCTGATAGTCCTACCAATCAAGTTTCTGATGGCGCAATGAATGGTAAAAAAGAGGCACATGAGTTTCCTGCACTCTCTCTCGCAAAGACAAAACAGCCTGCTGACTTGGTGAAGTGGGCAGAAGGAAAGCCTGTTTGGTTGTCGTGGAAATTAGACGGTCTGACCTTAGTTGCTACTTACGATGACGGAAGATTGTCCAAGGTAGTAACACGAGGAAATGGACATATTGGTACCAACATCACGCATTTAGCAAAGGCGATTGGCGGCATGCCTGCCACCATACCGTTCCAAGGTCATACGGTAATACGCGGTGAGGCTGTCATTTCGTATGCCGATTTTGAAATTTTTAATCTTGAATCTGACGATGCGTATGCCAATCCTCGCAATTTAGCCTCTGGTTCTCTTACGTTGAAGGATGTCAAGGAGGTGGAACGACGCCACATACAATGGATTCCGTTTACATTGGTCTTTGTAGAGCAAGAAATCAAAACATGGGGCGAGCAAATGGATTGGCTTGAACAACAAGGTTTTCATCCTGTGGAACGAGAGCGCATCAATGAACCTTCCCTGCCTGTGGTTGAACAGGTGATTGAGCGTTGGACTGAGAAAGTAACCCAAAAAAGAAATCCTTTCCCTGTTGATGGATTGGTAGTGGTGTTCGATGATATTTCTTTTGCTGCAACAGGGTCGATAACAGGGCATCACGCCACACGTGCTGGATTGGCTTTTAAGTGGCAAGACGAAGCTGCGACAACGACACTTCGCCATATAGAGTGGTCGTGTGCTGCCTCCACCATTTCGCCAGTGGCAGTGTTCGTTCCCGTGGAATTAGAGGGAACAACCGTGCAACGCGCCTCGCTCTGCAACATTAGCGAGTGTAAACGTTTGGGGATAGGGGGTCCTGGTAGTACGCTGTCGGTCATCAAAGCCAATAAAATTATCCCAAAGGTGATACGTGTCATCCAGTCGGTTGGTACATTCGATATACCGAAGAGTTGTCCAGTGTGTCATCATGAAGCTGTGGTGAGGGAGAGTGTTGTGAGTGGTACGCTTACTTTACACTGCACCAACGAGGCATGTCCTGCAAAACAAATCAAAAAGTTCGACCGTTTTGTGTCCAAGGCGGGAATGAATATAGACGGAATCTCTGAGCAAACGTTGGACAAATTCATCAATCTTGGTTGGATAGAAACTTATGCGGATATTTATCGTTTGTCGGCACATGCTGCTGAATTGGCATTGTTAGAAGGCTTTGGTGAGAAGTCTATGCGCAACATAATGCAGTCTGTAGAGAAGTCGAGGATAGTAGAAGCACGCCATTTCCTGTATGCGCTATCCATTCCTTTATGCGGTGTAGATGTTTGCAAACGACTGTTAGAGACTTATCCTTTAGCAGAATTGATAAGTGTTGCCACCACCGCCAGCTCTTTAGAGGCTTTTGCCCACATTCCAGGCATTGGTCCAGAAAAATCTGCGTCGCTTGTTACTTGGTTTCAAGACGAAGCAAATCAACGAATCGTCAATGATTTGTTGAATGAAGTTCAAATCGAAGAACCGTCATTGCAGCCACAAGGTGCTCGTTGTCAAGGCATGACTTTTGTGATAACGGGCGATGTACATCATTATAAAAACCGTGCCGAACTGAAAAGTTACATCGAAAGTCAGGGCGGCAAGGTAACAGGTAGTGTGAGTAAGTCTACCACCTATCTTATCAATAATGATGTCAATTCCACTTCTGGTAAAAACAAAAAAGCCAAAGACTTAGGCATTTCTATCATATCCGAAGATGAGTTTGTAGAGCGGTATGGATGAGATAGCTGTGCTGTTGTTATAGGCTAAAATGTCCACTTGACAGCTAAGGTTGGAATAGCATAGAACTTATTGTTTTGTCCTTTGGCATTCCAAACAAAATTGTTGCTTAGCTCAACCTCTCCACCAATACTTAGGTTGATATCGTTCCAACCTTTTAAGGTGTTTAGGTTCAGCCACAATTGGGGTTCGGACAGGAAGATGAGCTTACCATTGGCATTTGGGTGATACCACACATCGCAGAAGCCACTGAACGTAAGTAGCCCTTTTGCAAGATTCATGCCCCATACTTCGGTGAGCTGAAAGCTGTTGATGGACGCCTGTCCCAAATGATTGTTTTTGAAAAAGTATTTATACAGCACCTGTACAGAAAACGTTCTGGAGAAATTTCCATTGTGCCAATTCCATGCACCACCCAGTAATGCGGCGTGTTGAAAGCGCGAAGCAAAATACGAGTTGTTCGTTCTGCCTGACGATAATCCGCCATTATATTCAGTATGGATAGCCCATTGTTTGTTAGTAGAGATGTTGAACTCGCGCGATATTTCCCAATATGCTCCCGTCATACCATCGGATTGTAAGTCGAGGTCGGTAAACATATAGGTGCTTCCCCATTTGTCGGGCTTGAACATTTCAATGGTAGCGGTTGCTGCAGGTCTGCTACTTAGGTCGTTGTAGAGCTGCTGCCCCCAATCATAGTGCAGCTGAATGTTTTGTGCTGTAGCCAATAAACTGAATCCTGCCAGTAGTAATGTTGTTAAACAGTTCTTTTTCATTGTTGTTATTTTATTTATAATTTTTAGTGAACGAGTTGGTAAAGGATGATTAACAGACTGAATGTCTTGATTTGAAACTTTACTTTTCCAACGGCAAAGATACAAAATCTTTCACATTATTTAAGAGATAGAGCATAGAAATATTAATCTTTTTTGTCTACTTTTGTATAACTATGAGAATAGACATTATTACCATTCTGCCCGAGATGCTTGAGGGCTTTGTGAACGAGTCCATTTTAGCACGTGCACAAAAGAAAGGTCTTGCGGAGATTTGTTTGCATCAGTTGCGCGATTATACCACAGACAAATGGCGACGAGTTGACGATTATCCATACGGAGGTTTTGCTGGTATGGTGATGCAATGTGAGCCTATAGACCGTTGTATCTCGGCTTTGAAGGCGGAGAGAGACTACGATGAGGTAATCTTTACCTCTCCCGATGGCGAAAAATTTACACAATCGGTGGCTAACGACTTGTCTCTGAAAGGCAATATCATTATACTTTGCGGACATTACAAGGGCATTGACCAGCGCATACGCGACCATCTCATTACGCGAGAGATAAGCATTGGCGACTATGTGCTCACGGGTGGAGAACTGGCTGCAGCTGTAATGACCGATACCATTGTGCGCCTTATTCCTGGAGTGATAGGGGATGAGCAAAGTGCATTGAGCGATTCATTTCAAGACAACATGCTCTCCGCACCTATTTATACACGTCCTGCCGACTACAAGGGCTGGAAAGTTCCAGAAGTATTATTGAGCGGTAACGAGGCTGTTATCAAGAGTTGGGAAATGGAACAGGCGTTGGAACGAACCAAACGCTTACGTCCCGACCTATTAGAAAACACCTAAACCTTTGTTATCCAAAAATCTATAACCTATGATGAATAAATTATTAGTACGACCACAACCTACCTTTCCTGAAGCTGTAAAAGAGGGATGCCAGCGCATTTTCGACTTTACAGGGCGAACACGCCGTTCGAGTTTTTGGTGGTTCATGTTGGCGTATACCGTTTGTTATTTCTTCTTGACCAATGTGTGGAAAGCTTTCTTTCCACTAATGCTCGCTGCTATTTTCGACTTGGGCATGATGTTTTTTGCGCTCGCCATCACCGTGCGACGCTTACAAGACCATGGATCCAGTAAATGGTGGGCGATTGTTAACTATCTATCAATAACGATTTACACCTTATATATATATGGTAGCGGGATTGGCGAGGCGTTGGTGAACATTAATTCCAGCGCAACACATTTGACGAACGTTTACCAAGACCCTGTTTTTATGACCACACTTTCCGTTGCACTCATAACTGTTCTTGTCACATTTGTACTTTGTTTGCTGGATAGTCAGCCCAAGACCAATAAATATGGTGCGTCACCCAAGTATTTTGTAGAATAAAATTTAACATAAGGTTATTAGGTGTGTTCATTATAAGGCTTATTTTCAAGAAAGATATTGTGCGTAATTGAATAACTGTCATACTGTCTCGTCTCGATATATTTTTGGTGTAGTGCCTGTGATACGCTTAAAATATTTGCAGAAGAAACTTTCATTAGGAAATCCAAGTTCATAAGAGATTTGAGCTATTTGTTTGTCGCTGTGACGTAACATAACTTTGATGCGTTGAATAGTAGAGCGGTCTATCCACTCCTTTGCAGTGATACCACTTACTTGTTTGACGACAGTTCCCAAATAACGTTGTGTAAGGTTCATGCACGATGCGTAATACGATAGTTTACGTTTTATTCCATTAGATTGATTGACGAGTAGAATAAACGTTTGGAAAATCTTTTTTTCTCGCTTTTCCGTCCTGTTGTTTTCTTTGCTATATGCACTGATGATATATTGTACATGGTGGAGGATACAGCTCATGAGGTCTGAAACCATTTTACAATCATCACCATAAAGATGTGCCGTATTCCAAAGAAGGTTGAATAATTGGAAGAAAATCTTTAAATCTTTAGAATCAGGCTTTAGAACGATTTCGCTCATCTGATTTATAAGAAAAGTGGGTAATGGTTCTTTGTGCCAAATAGCCAGTTGCTCAGAGTTCAGCATTAAGCCCATTAAATTAAAGTTTGGACTTACTTTTGTCAATTCAAGTATGGTATTAGGCGTTAAACAAACAATGTTGCCTTTGGTTAAATGATAATGACGCAAATTAATAATTCCTTCTATTTCACCTTCTTTGATGTAACCCAAGCGAATGTCAGAAAATTGGAGGAGATTATTAGCAAATCCTGATTTCTTTAGTGCAGGGATAACATTTTTAACCATGGCGAATGTTCGACCTGTATAGGGAGGTTGTGAGGATGAGTCAACATGGTTTTTGAGTATATCTTCAAAATTGTCAAAACTGATATGATGCGGTTGTTTGAGTTTCATCTTTTAAATATAAATATGACACAAAGATAATAATAATAACCTATTTTACCATGTTTATTTATAATAACTGTACAAAAAGGACATAATTTAAACCTGATAGGTAAGCATTATCAACTGTTTTATATGTAATTTTGCAATCAATAAAAGTAAGTCAAAGATGAAAAGGAAAATTTTAGTCTTTATTTTATCTATTCTGATTTCTCCATGTTTAGCACAATTGGATATCGACCAGTGTCATGACATGGCACGACAGCAATACCCACTCATTAAGCAATATGGTCTGCTTGAAAAGAGTGAAGCATATACATTATCTAATGCGATGAAAGCCTTTTTACCAGAAGTAAAATTCAGTTTTGGTGCCAATGGTTTTACCGATCCTACCAACTCATCGCCCAAGACAGATGCTATGGGGATGGGAGATATGAAGAATTACCTGCTGAATGGAAGTATTCAAATCAGCGAATTGATTTATGACGGAGGTGCTATTTCAGCACAAAGAAAACTCATAAAGGCTCAAGCAGAGGCAGATAAGAAACAATTGGATGTGCGCTTGTACGAAATTAACCAGCGTGTCAATCAATTGTATTTTGGCATTTTGATGATAGATGAACAAAGCAAACAGTTGAAGTTGTTGCAAAACGATTTGACTTTAAGTTTGAATACGGTTCAGTCCTTGATGAATGGAGGACTTGCTAATCAGTCGGATGTGGATGCAGTAAAGGTAGAACAGTTGCGGGCAGCTCAACAGGAAAGTAGCTTGCGCACATCTCGGAAATCCTATATCCAGATGCTTGGTTTGTTTATTGGTAAAGCTCTTGATGAGAAAACGACATTGGAAAAGCCAGTCCCGCTACCTATTTCCAAGTCTCAAGGTGTGCTGCGTCCTGAACTATCTTATTATGCGGCACAGCAAAACTTGCTCGATACACAGCGAAAGTCGTTGACCGCTCGTCTCTTACCTCAATTAAGTGCTTTTGCGATGGGCATGTATCACAACAAAGTATTGGATATGATGAAACCTGCAATGTTGGCTGGAGGTATTACGCTCTCTTGGAAAATCTCTCCTTTCTATACGCGTAAGAATGATTTGAGAAGCATAGAGACCAAGAAGTCTATGATTGATCAAGAGCGTGAAACCTTCTTATTCAATATTCATCTACAAAATGAAAAAGAGCAAAGTGTTGTCGAAGATTTGCGTGAAAAACTCAATCAGGATGATGAAATCATCCGTTTGCGCGAAAATATTCATAACGTATCCGTCACAAAGGTTCAAAATGGCATTCAAACCATCAATGAAATGTTGCGTGATGTGAATGCTGTGAATGAGGCACGTCAGCAAAAAAGCATCCATGAAATCCAACTCTTAGAGGCTATGTATCAGCTCAAAAACATCAATAACAATTAATATGAAAAAGATAGGCTTAACCCTCTTCAGCATCGTGGCACTCTTGTCAGGATGTTCTTCGAACGAACATCCATACGATGCGACAGGAATATTTGAAGCAACTGAAATCATCGTTTCCGCTGAACAAAATGGCAAATTACTCTTTTTGAATGTTCAGGAAGGAACGATGGTGGAAGCGAATCAGCAAGTAGGATTGATTGATACAGTTCAGTTGGCATTGAAAGCTCGCCAAGTAGGGGCAACTACGGCATCTATAGCGAATCAGAAACCAAATGTCAACAAGCAGATTGCAGCACTACAGCAACAATTACAGACTGCGGAAAAAGAGCAAAAACGTTTCGAAGAGTTAGTGAACAGTGGTGCAGCAAATCGTAAACAACTCGATGATGCCACATCGGCTGTAAATGTGTTGAGGCGACAAATAGAGGCTCAAAGAACGGCATTGCACAGTGACAGACGTGCACTCAATTCCCAAATGAATGCCAACGATATCCAAAAGCGTCAGGTTTTAGACCAGTTAGCGAAGTGTCATATTACGTCGCCCATTTCAGGAACCGTCTTGGAGAAGTATGCCGAGCAAGGTGAGTTCGCCTCCATAGGAAAACCATTGTTTAAGGTGGCTGATATGACTAATATCATTCTTCGGGCTTACGTAACCAATCAACAGTTGCAGCAAGTGAAGATAGGGCAGCAGGTTCAGGTTTTTAGCGATTACGGCAATGAGCAACGTGAGACTTACCAAGGCAAAGTGGTGTGGATCTCACCTCGTTCTGAATTTACTCCTAAAACCATATTGACTGATGATGAACGTGCCGATCAAGTGTATGCCGTCAAGGTAGCCGTAAAAAATAATGGCAGAATTAAGATTGGTATGTATGGAGGCATGAAGCTTTAGTTGTGATGAACGCTATTGAAGTAAACCACGTCAGCAAACAATATGGTCGTGTCCAGGCGCTTGATGATGTTTCTATCACGGTCAATCAAGGCGAAATCTTTGGTTTGATAGGTCCAGATGGAGCTGGCAAGACCTCACTTTTTCGTATCATGGCAACGCTCCTGTTGCCCGATGCGGGTACAGTGAGTATTGACGGTTGCGATGTGGTGCAACAATATAAAACCATAAGGCAGTGTGTGGGTTATATGCCAGGGAAATTTTCGCTGTATCAAGATTTAACCGTAGAGGAGAATTTAAAGTTCTTTGCTGACTTATTTGGTACTACAGTCGAAGAGGGATACGAAAGTGTCAAGGCAATCTATTCACAGATAGAGCCTTTCAAACATCGAAAGGCAGGTGCATTGTCGGGCGGAATGAAGCAAAAGTTGGCACTTTCGTGTGCCTTAATTCATCAACCTCGAGTGCTCTTCCTCGACGAACCCACAACAGGAGTAGACCCCGTATCACGCAAAGAGTTGTGGGAGATGTTGAAAACGTTGAAACAAAGAAACATCACGATTGTAGCTGCTACGCCTTATTTGGATGAAATTAAGTGTTGCGAACGGGTAGCCTTCTTAGATGAAGGGAAGGTGAGAGCAGTAGATACTGCCGAAAACATCCTCACCCAATTTGCCGATGTGTTCAATCCCAAAGGATTACAACACCAACAATCGGCTGCTGATGCAGCAACTTCTGATATAGAAGAAGTGATAACAGTCAGCCATTTAGTCAAGGCTTTTGGAAATTTCCGCGCCGTTGATGACATCTCTTTCAGTGTTCGTCGTGGCGAAATCTTTGGTTTTTTAGGAGCGAATGGAGCTGGTAAGACAACCGCCATGCACATGTTAACAGGACTCAACAAACCCACCAGTGGTACAGGAACAGTGGCAGGGTATGATATACGGAAGCAATCTGAAGAAATCAAAAAGCACATTGGTTATATGAGTCAACGATTCTCGTTGTATGAGGATATGACAGTGGCACAGAATATCAAGCTTTTTGGAGGAATTTATGGAATGCCACCACAGCTCATCGAACGTAAGTTGGATGATTTGTTGCAGCGATTAAATTTTACAGCACATCGCAACTCATTGGTAGCATCCTTACCTTTGGGGTGGAAACAGAAGATTGCTTTTTCGGTAAGTATCTTCCACGAGCCCGAAGTGGTGTTTTTAGATGAGCCTACAGGTGGGGTAGATCCTGCAACACGGCGGCAGTTTTGGGAGTTGATATACGATGCTTCGGCAAGAGGAATCACCGTATTCGTCACCACTCATTATATGGATGAAGCGGAATATTGTGACCGAATATCCATCATGGTAGACGGAAAAATTCGTGCTATGGGTACTCCCAAAGAGTTAAAACAGACCTATCAACTTGAGAGTATGGACGAAGTGTTTACCCTTTTAGCGCGTGAAGCTACCCGTGGGGAATAACGTAATGGGAAAGACATCATGAATCAATTTATATCATTTGTCATCAAAGAGACCAAACACATTGTGCGTGATCGCCGCACAATGCTCATCTTGTTTGGTACGCCTGTTGTTATGATGCTTATTTTTGGTTTTGCCATTACTACTGATATTCGTAATGTAAAGGTGACCGTGGTTACGGCTGTGATGAATCCACGTATTCAGCAGGTGGTTCAACGCATCGATGCTTCAGAATATTTTGTGGTGACACAAACGGTGAGTAGCACACAGGAAGCCAAACAACTCTTAGCCGACCATCAATCAGACATGGCGATTGTGTTCTCAAATGATTTTGCCAATGAGCGATACAGTGAGCAAGCAAGTGTCCAGTTTTTAGTAGATTATACCGATCCCAACATGGCTGAACAGCGCGTTTCTTATATTCAGCAGATAATCATGGACGAGTTGCGTAGTCAGCAAACAGCTCAGCAACAAGCGATAGCTAACACCAAGCTGCTCTATAATCCGCAAATGAAGAGTGCCTACAACTTTGTACCTGGTATCATGGGAATGCTTTTGATGTTGATATGTGCAATGATGACCTCGGTGAGTATTGTACGTGAAAAGGAAAGAGGAACGATGGAAGTACTTTTGGTATCGCCAGTCAAGCCATTGTATATTATGATTGCCAAGACGGTTCCATATTTTGTGCTTTCCATCTTTATTCTCATTAGTATTTTACTCATTTCAAAGTTTATCCTGGCTGTACCCATAGAGGGTAGCGTCATCACCATTTTGGCAGTTTCGCTGTTGTATATTGTTTTGGCATTGGCATTGGGTATGCTTATTAGTGTTGTATCCCAAACACAGGTGGTAGCCCTATTGATATCGGGAATGCTACTGATTATGCCGAGTACCATGCTCTCTGGAATGATTTATCCCATTGAGAGTATGCCCACCGTTATTCAATATATCTCAACGATTGTTCCCACCCGTTGGTATGTGTCGGCTATCAAAAAAGTGATGATTATGGGTGTTGGAGTGAACATGATTTACGAGGAACTCATCATCATGTTAGGAATGACTTTATTGTTTTTAGGCATTGCCTTGAAAAAGTTTAAAATCAGGTTGTCATGACACTGCGTTATCTTATACAGAAAGAGTTTATCCAAATTCGGAACAATCCATTTATTCCGAAGCTCATCTTATTCTTTCCTATTGCCATTATGCTTATCTTTCCATGGATAACCAATTTGGAAGTGAAGAATATCTACATCTCTGTGGTAGATAATGATCACAGCACATTGTCTCAACGTTTAGTTCAACGCTTGCAAGCTTCACCTTACTTTAAGTTTACAGGTACAGCTCCAACATATCCTATTGCCTTACAGCAGATTGAACGCAATGATGCCGATATAGTATTAGTCATTCCTCCCAACTACGAACGAAATCAGGTGATTGGAAATCCGCAGCCAGTTCTCATTGCAGCGAATGCCGTGAATGGGACAAAAGGTGGTATGGGTTCGTCTTATGTAGCCAACATCGTAAATCAAAATTTGCAGGACTTACAAATCAAGCCAATGAAGTCACCCTTTTCGACTTTGGCTTTGTTCAATCCACATAAAAATTACAAACTTTTTATGATACCCGCTCTGATGACACTGGTGCTCATTATGCTTTGTGGATTTCTATTGGCTTTGAATATTGTGAGTGAGAAAGAGAAGGGAACGATTGAACAAATGAATGTTACGCCTGTAAGTAAATTGCAATTCATCTTGTCCAAGATGATTCCTTATTGGTTCATCTCCATGTTTGTTCTTACAGAGTGTATTTTGTTAGCATGGATGGTTTACGGCATTTATCCAGCTGGAAATATCAGTTTGATTTATCTCTTGTCCATGATGATGGCGCTAATATTTAGCGGAATCGGTCTGATTATCTCTAATTACAGTGACGCAATGCAAGAGGCCATGTTCGTGATGTTCTTCATCATTATGTTTGTCATGTTGCTCAGTGGTTTGTTTACTCCCGTGTCGAGTATGCCCGATTGGGCACGCAGCGTGACTATCATCAACCCAGTTACCTATTATATTGACGGGATGCGAACCGTCTTTATTAGGGGAGGCAACTTTGCAGGGATAGCAGAAAATATGTTCATCTTAATGATTTTTGCCGTTGTTATAGATGTGTGGGCGGTGATAAGCTATAAAAAGATAAATTAGCGGCGGAAGAAGAGAAACTGTTGATGTGTTGAAAGGACACAATTCCTTTCAACAAAAACAGAAGCAATGAAGTAAAATAAATGTGGAGTAGGGAGCGTCAGCATTAAGCCTTTGTTGACGCTCCCATGTGCTTACACTTTCAGTTTGTTGCTACCTGCAGCCTTAAAACTCATGTCTAACACTTTGACACTGTGTGTTAAGGCTCCAAAGGAAATAAAGTCGACGCCAGCTTTTGCGTATGGTATCATGGTGTCGAAGGTAATGCCGCCACTCGATTCGGTTTCACATCTGCTGTTGACCATGGCTACCGCTTTGCGTGTATCTTCGGGCGAGAAGTTATCAAACATGATACGGTCGCATCCTTCTGTCAATGCTTCTTCCAGTTCTTGGAAGTCACGTACCTCACATTCTATTTTCATACCGTCTTTCCCGTGTTCTTTGATATACTGTTTGGCACGTGAAATGGCATTGTGTACACCACCGCAAAAGTCAATGTGGTTATCTTTCAGCAGAATCATGTCAAACAATCCAATGCGATGATTCATACCGCCTCCAATTCTTACCGCTTCTTTTTCCAGCATTCGCATGCCTGGTGTGGTTTTGCGAGTGTCTAGTACGCGTGTTTTAGTGCCTGCATCGATGAGTGCTTGTTGGTACTTGTGAGTCATGGTAGCAATTCCACTCATGCGTTGCAAGATATTGAGCATCAGTCGTTCTGTTTGTAGCAAGCTCTGCTCTTTGCCCTTCACGCTCATCACAATGTCGCCCGGTTTCACTGGTGCTCCGTCTTGAATATACACTTCAACGTTGAGTGTAGGGTCGAATTTATGGAATATTTGTTTGGCTATTTCTACTCCTGCAAAGATACCCTCGTCTTTGATAAGTAGTTTACTCTCGCCCATAGCAGTGGCGGGAATACAACACAACGTGGTGTGGTCACCGTCGCCAATATCTTCGCTGAACGCCAGTTCTATAAGTTTGTCATTAAGTTGATTTACAGATAGCATATTATCGTTTTTATTCTTTTGGTTTTTATCCTTTACAAGCCTAATTGCTTTGATATCTCTAACATCCTGTGGATGGGTTTAATGGCTTTTTTCGCAATCTCAGGTTCAACCTCAACGGTCGGCCATTCATATTTCAGACAATTGTACAGTTTGCGCATTGTGATGAGCTTCATATAGCTACATTCGTTGCAAGCGCAGGTACTGTCGTCGGGTGGAGCGGGGATGAAAGTCTTTTGTGGTGCCGATTTTTGCATCTCGGTCAAGATGCCACTCTCGGTAGCCACGATAAATTCTTGTGCTTTATCGTGAATACTATAATTGAGCAATGCCTTGGTACTGCCCACCTTGTCTGCCAATTTCACTACTGGTCCTTTGCATTCGGGGTGCACTAATATCTTTGCATTCGGATGTTGAGCCTTTAATTCGAGGATGCGCTCAACAGAAAACTTTTCGTGGACGTGACAAGCACCGTCCCAAACTAGCATGTCTCTACCTGTGAGTTTGTTAATATAGCTACCTAAATTGCGATCGGGTCCAAATATCATGGGTGTGTCTTTGGGGAACGACTCGACAATTTGCCGTGCGTTGCTACTGGTAACTACCACATCAGTCAGTGCCTTGGTGGCTGCTGTGGTGTTGACATAGCTCACCACAGTGTGGTTGGGATGTGCCTTGACAAACTTTTCGAACGCATCGGCAGGACAGCTCTCTGCCAGCGAGCACGATGCATTGAGGTCAGGAATCAAGACCTTTTTATCGGGACATAGTATTTTATTGGTTTCTCCCATAAAGTGTACACCGCACATCACGATAATATCCGCATCGGTTGTGGCAGCTTTCTGTGCCAACGCCAAACTGTCTCCAATAAAGTCGGCTATGTCTTGCACACTTGCTTCTGTATAATAGTGTGCCATGATGAGTGCGTTCTTTTCTTTGCACATCTTCCTTATTTCAGCCTTGATGTCTGTTCCTTCTGGAATGGGTTCATCAATATAGCCCAGTTCTTGCCATTTCTTGTCTACCATTTCTTTTGTATTCTTATGTTTCAGAGGTACGTTTGCTCAACGGAGTACTCTGTGTTTTGTATTTATTGATGCTTGTTTTTACGCTTGCTTATCGGTCGTATGCGTGTTTGGGATAATCTACTGTGTAATGTAACCCGCGGCTCTCTTTGCGCTCAATTGCCTGACGTGTAATGAGATATCCCACATTAATCATATTGCGTAATTCGCAGATGTCGCGTGTAGCTGTCACGCTTTTGAATAGTTTTTCCGTCTCTTCGTACAGTAAGTCAAGTCTATCCCATGCACGTTTCAATCGCAAATCGCTTCGTACGATACCCACATAATTGCTCATGATTTCGCCCACCTCCCTGACACTTTGTGTAATCAAGATGCGCTCTTCGTTGGTCATGGTGCCTTCATCGTTCCATTCGGGTACGTTGGTGTTAAAAGAATAGTGGTCGATAACGCTGACAGAATGCTCGGCTGCTGCCTTTGCATATACTGCTGCTTCGATGAGTGAGTTGCTTGCTAAGCGGTTGCCGCCATGCAATCCTGTACAAGAACATTCACCAACAGCGTACAAACGGTGAATAGAGCTTTCGCCATGAAGGTCGACTTTGATGCCTCCACACATATAATGCGCACTGGGACAAACAGGAATATATTGTTTGGTGATGTCTATACCGATGCTCAAACACTTTTCGTAAATATGTGGGAAATGTTTTTTGGTTTCTTCGGCATCTTTGTGTGTCACATCTAAGCACACGTGGTCTAAGCCATGAATCTTCATTTCACGGTCGATAGCGCGTGCCACGATGTCACGTGGTGCCAATGACAAGCGTTCGTCATACTTCTGCATAAACTCTTCGCCATTTGGAAGTCGCAGAATGGCACCATATCCTCGCATGGCTTCAGTAATCAGGTATGCAGGGTGTGTTTCTGCAGGATTGAAAAGAACCGTAGGGTGGAATTGTACAAACTCCATGTCCTTCACCGTTCCTTTGGCTCTATATACCATGGCAATGCCGTCGCCTGTAGCAATAATGGGGTTAGAAGTCATGGCATACACCGCTCCTGTTCCGCCTGTAGCCATCAAAGTTACTTTGCTCAAGTAGGTGTCTATCTTGTTAGTATCGGGATTGAGGATATAAGCACCATAACATTCTATGTCTTGAGTTTTGCGTGTAACCGTTTGTCCCAAGTGATGTTGGGTGATAATTTCCACCGCATAATGGTTCTCTAACACTTTGATGTTTGGATGTTTCAGCACAGCAGCCATGAGTCCGCGTTGAATCTCAAAGCCTGTGTCGTCTTGGTGATGTAGGATGCGAAACTCGCAGTGTCCACCTTCACGATGTAAGTCATACTCGCCATTTTGCTTTTTATCGAAGTTCACGCCCCAGTTGACTAACGATTGTATGGCCTTTGGTGCATTGCGAACTACCTGTTCAACGGCAGCACGGTCGGAGATGTAGTCGCCTGCAATCATGGTGTCATTGATATGTTTTTCGAAATTGTCAACGGCTAAGTTGGTGACGGAGGCAATTCCTCCTTGTGCCTTAGCTGTATTGGCCTCGTCAAGTGTTGTTTTACAAACGAGGGCTACTTTTCCTTTTCCACTATTGGCAACGCTCAAGGCGTAGCTCATGCCCGCAATTCCGCCTCCAATAATCAGAAAATCATATTCTTGTACCATAAACTATCTGTTTTTAGACTTCATGTATTGATTGCAAAGATAATGAAAAGTAACGAGATATGGCAAACTAAATCTTATTAGTTTGCCATATCTCGTGTTGGTTTTTATTTCGTCTTATCGTCTTATAAGAAATGACTTCCACCAATGAAGAAGAGAACGAAGTAGCCAAGAATCATACTAATGATGCCTACAGTTAGTCCAACCTTCAACATATCGTTCTGCTTTACCAAACCTGTAGAATAGGCGATAGCATTTGGAGGTGTTGAAATAGGGAGACACATTGCTGACGATGCAGCAATAGCAATACCAATTAAAATAGTTGCTGTACCACCAATAGTGTTCAGTGTGTCACCCATGCCAGAGCAAACTACAGCTAAAATTGGCACCAAAAGAGCGGCTGTTGCTGTGTTTGAAATAAAGTTAGACAAGAAGTAACAAATCAGTCCAGAAAGCATCAAGATGATGATTGGGCTAAATTGGTGGAATGGGATACTCTCAATGGCGCAGTCGGCGAGTCCAGAACCGTTCATACCTAAGCCCAAAGCAAAACCACCAGCAACCATCCAAATGACACTCCAGTTAATGGCTTGTAAATCTTTACCCGTGATGACACCTGTAACAGCAAAGATACCCATAGGAACCATAGCCACGGTATTGGAGTCGATGCCTGTAATATCTCGTGGAATGAGCCAAAGCAAGATGGTTAGAATAAATGTAGCACACACTACCCACATGCGCCATCCATGAGAGATGTGTCCTTTGATTTCTAACTCAATGGTCTTCTGTGTGAATGGGAAAAAATTAAGAATAATGCGCCATGAGATTAAGAGTAACACGATTACTAATGGAAACATGAACGCCATCCATTCTCCAAAGTCAATTCCTAAGTTCAGTCCATCGGGATTGTTGAGCGCCTGTAATGCAATTGCATTAGGAGGAGTACCGATGGGGGTTGCCATACCGCCAAGGTTGGCAGCAACAGGAATACTAAGCGTCAGTGCTATACGACCCTTACCTGAAGCAGGGAGAGCTGCAAATACAGGGGTGAGGAAAGTCAACATCATGGCTGCGGTAGCGGTATTGCTGACAAACATAGAGAAAACGCCAGTGATAAGTAAGAAGCCTAACAAGACATTTTCGCTCTTTTTTCCAAAAGGTTTTATCAGATTCTTTGCTAATAATACATCTAATCCTGATTTCGTAGCAGCGATTGCCAAGATAAAACCACCCAAGAAAAGCATGATAACAGGGTTGGCAAAGGTTGCCATGATTTCTTTTGATTTGAGTAGTGTACCAAAAACTTCGTTCTCTTCTCCTTTGAAAAAAGCCAAACTATTATTGGAAACGGTGAGACACATAACAGTAATGATAGCTAAAGATGTGGCCCAAGATGGAATGGCTTCTGTAATCCACGATAAAGTGGCGAAAACAAAAATGGCGATGATACGCTGTTGGACAATGGTAAGCCCTTCAATTCCAAAGATGTCTGTTGGTAGGTTCCAAACAATGGCGGTCAGTATCATAATGCAGATGAATTCAATGAGATTCTTTTTGCTCAACTGACCGCCAAGAATATTAGCATTTTCTTGTTCCATGGTTGTATAAGATTTAAGTTAGTATAACGTGGCAAAGATAAAATAATTTTTGTTTCAAAAAAAAGAATTAACATAAAAATGGCAGTTGGAAATACATTTTTTTATTTGTGAGAGATAATTTTTTTGTCCTGTAATTTTACCAAAAAACGACCATTCAAAATCTTCAAAATAGAAAATTTTAATAGGCAAACGCCCAACAAAATTACGCTGATTTTGACAAAATAGACGTCTCTTGCGGTTGAAATATTGATTTAACGCCCTTGGAAACACTCAATAGAGGTGTTATTCACATACAGTAGCAGCATTAAAGCATGCAAATAGGAGGCTTATCTTAATGCTTTAGTCGCAAAGAAGGGGCAAATTTACGCATAAAAAGAGAGGCTTTAGTCGTAATGTGTTCAATAACAAATGATTACGAACATCGCTCATTTCTCGCGTATTTGCGACCAACTTTGCTGTTGGTTGTTTTCACGCGAGTTATGAGAGGCA